>JACMJS010000231.1 GCA_014380515.1 Chlorobiales bacterium | reverse complement strand
GGCAACGGGGAAATGAAACTCGTTTGGCAAACATGGATCGAGGGCAGTGCGACAGCCTTAACCGAACCGTTGAAATACATCGGCCTGAGCGCGAGCACGGCCAACGTCAGTGCGATGACCTTTTCGCCGTCCAATCCGATTGCGTTGCCAATAGAAACGAACACCAAACGCTATTATCGCCCGTGCATTGTTACCGATCCGCAGAACAGCGAAAAGATCATCGCGTGGCACGCTTTGGATGTGCCGACGAACTCCGCCGTTGTCATGGTCAAAAGTATTCCGGCGAATAATTCACTCACTTCACCGCCGTCGGCGTTCGGGCAGTATTCAAACTGGTTCTCGCCCTCATTGACCTTTGCCACCGACGGTTCAGTATCGCTGTGGATGGAACGCGGGTCGTTGGCGGTAATGCAAGTGAAACGCGCGGCGGGACAAACATCTTGGTCAGGGTCGTTGATGGTAACAGAAGTGGGTACGTCTCGTTCGCCGAACGCGTTGCCGAGAGGCAGCACGGTCACGGGCAGCAAAGTATTTGCTTACACGGTCGATACCCCAACCGATCAAGCCCCGTTCAAAGTCGGTTTCGGCAGCGGCGCAACTTTCTCTGGCGGCTATGCGATGGTGAGTGGCGGCGGCATGAATAACTTCTCATCAACAAATAGTCAAGGCAACATGGCTGATTCGCTAGGCGGCAACGGCAATGCGTTTTCAAACAGCGACGATGGAAGCGCATCACTGACGGTGGAAGCCTCGCCGATCCCGACGGCGTTTGGGCTGTTGCAGAACTATCCGAACCCGTTCAATCCGACAACCGCAATTCAGTATCAATTGCCGATACCAAGCAAAGTGAGTTTGAAAGTCTTTGACCTGCTTGGCCGCGAAGTGCAAACACTTGTCAATGACACAAAACCCGCCGGATACTATCAAGCCAACTTCAACGCCAGCCAACTTGCATCCGGCACTTATTTCTACAAACTCCAAGCCGGCACTTTTGTTCAGACCAAACGATTGACCGTTGTTAAGTAACTGGTTTTGTTTCGATACAATCAAGAAGAGCGTCATCACTGACGCTCTTTTGTTTTACCTGAAAAGGCTATGACCGGATTTTCAACTTCGGTAAAAATTTGTATGTTCGCGTCGCATACTACCCGATACATCTATCAACATACTTTCAACGCCGCACGTACCTTTCAACAAAACCATGCACATCTCGGCTCTCGATATTACCATCATCGCGCTCTACTTCATTCTCAGTCTCGGCATCGGTCTTTACTATTCGCGGCGCGCGGGTAAAAGCACGTCCGAATTTTTTCTTTCGGGGCGGAAGCAGCCGTGGTGGCTGGCGGGCACGGGCATGGTCGCAACGACCTTCGCCGCCGATACACCGCTCGCCGTTGCAGGCATCGTCGCTAAGAACGGTATCGCGGGCAATTGGGTCTGGTGGTCGTTCGTCTTCGGCGGCATGCTCACGGTGTTCTTCTTTTCGCGGCTGTGGCGACGCGCCAACATTCTCACCGACTTAGAGTTCATCGAACTCCGCTACGACGGACGCGAAGCCGGATTCCTCCGCGGCTTCAAAGCGATCTACTTCGGTCTTTTTATGAACAGCATCATCATCGGCTGGGTGAATCTGGCGATGTTCAAGATCATCAGCATCATGTTGCCGGGACTCAATCCCTATATGGCGATCATCGCGTGCGTCGGCATTACCGCGCTCTACGCCAGTCTTTCGGGCTTGTGGGGCGTATCAGTTACGGATGCGGTTCAATTTGTGATCGCCATGACGGGCTGCATCGTACTGGCGGTGATTGCAAACGGACATCCGGCGGTCGCGGCGCGCGGCGGCCTCGTCAAAGCGTTGCCCGCGTGGATGTTCGAATTTTTTCCGCGCATCGTGCCGAGCGCCGCCGACGGCAGTATCGGCGGCGCGTTTCAACTGACGCTCTCGGCGTTTCTCGCGTTCGTCGGCGTGCAGTGGTGGGCGTCGTGGTATCCGGGTGCGGAGCCGGGCGGCGGCGGATACACCGCGCAGCGGATGATGTCGGCCAAAGATGAAAAGCATTCGCTCTTTGCGACGCTGTGGTTTATCGTCGCGCATTATTGCGTGCGTCCGTGGCCATGGATCGTGGTCGGTCTGGTGAGCGTCGTGCTCTATCCCGATTTGCCCGCGTCGCAAAAAGAAGACGGCTTCGTTTATGTGATGCGCGACGTGTTGCCGTCGGGCCTCGTCGGATTGCTGCTCGCCGCGTTTCTTGCCGCGTATATGTCGACGCTCTCGACGCATCTGAACTGGGGCACGAGTTATTTGCTCAATGATTTCTATAAACGCTTTTTCAAACCGGCGGAAACCGAACAACATTATGTTCAAGCCGCCCGGTTGATGACGCTCGCGGTGATGCTGCTTTCGCTCTTCATTACGTTTTTTGTGCTGGAGTCTATTTCCGGCGCGTGGGGATTTATTTTAGAGTGCGGCGCGGGCACCGGTCTCGTGCTCATTCTGCGGTGGTTCTGGTGGCGGCTCAATGCGTGGTCGGAAATTACATCGATGATCGCGCCGTTCGTCGCCTATACATTCATCCGGCTCTTTACGCAAATCCAATTTCCCGAATCGCTTTTTTATATCGTCGCATTCACGGTTGCTGCAACGCTCGTCGTAACTTTTCTGACGAAGCCGGTGAGTGAAGAACATTTAAAAAACTTTTACCGGCAAACCCGTGTCGGCGGCGCGATGTGGAAAAAAATTTCCGCGCTCGTGCCCGACGTGCAATCCGATAAAGATTTCTTTTTTCTCTTCGTCGATTGGTTCTTCGGTATCGTGCTGGTTTACTCGATGCTGTTCGGCGTCGGCAATTTGATTTTCGGATCATCCACCACCGGTTTTATTCTCATTGCCATCGGCCTCGCCTCGGCGGGCGTGATCTACTTCGATTTCAACCGCCGCGGCTGGAACGAACTCAGTTAAAAAAAGTCATCGAACTATGACCGTTAAAACTTTGACCTTCGGCGAGCTTGGCGCGGCGTGGCTGATTGCCGCCGCCGCTGCATTTGTGATTGACTTCGGGATTGCGTCGCTTGCCGCGTGGCTGACGAAAGCACCGGCGACCTTCGCGCCCTTCACGCTGCTGCCCGTCTTCGCCGGTTGTTTCGGCGGCGCATTGATGGCGTGCCTTGCATATTTGGCGTTGCAAACTTTTTTGAAGGGCGACTTCCGGTTGGTTTATCTGATCGTCATCAGTATCGCCCTCATCGCTTCGTATCATCTGCCGTGGCGATTGACCTACTCGGCTTCGCCGCGGTTCATGGGCGTAACCTTGCCGATGCAATTGGCACTCGGCCTGATGCACACCGTGGTCGTCAGCCTCAGCGCGATTGCATTGTTTGCTTTTTCACACCAAGGATTATCTCAGGGCGAATGAAAAAACTCGTGCTCGCTTCAAAGTCGCCGCGCCGCAAAGCCTTGATGGCCTTGATGCGGTGGCCGTTTGAGATTTTCACTACCGACGCCGATGAATCTTTTGACCCGTCGCTCGCGCCCGGCGAAGTCGTTGGGTTTCTGTCGCGCAAAAAATCCGAGGCCGTCGTCGCTGCTTATCCGGGCGAAACGCACGAGCGAATTACGATTGGCGCGGATACGATTGTCGTCATTGATGGTGAAATTCTAAATAAGCCCGCGTCGCATAGCGAAGCCGCGGCGATGCTGACGAAACTTCAAGGCCGCACGCACGAAGTTTATACCGGCTTCACTTTGATTGACGGTTTGAAATCCCTTTCGGATGCCGAGGTTACGCGCGTTACGTTTGCCCGAATGTCCGAGTCGGAAATTGATGATTACATTCGCATCGCGCAGCCGTTTGATAAGGCCGGAGGTTACGGCATTCAAGACGATTTCGGCGCATGTTTCATTCCGAAGATCGACGGCTGCTACTACAACGTCGTCGGCCTGCCGCTGTCGAAACTCTATCACGCCTTGCGCACATTTTCAGAATCCTAAACGCGGGCGACGCAGTGTATCGCCCCTACAAATTTTTCCTTCGATGAAACTCTACATTCTGCGCCACGCAACAGCCAAAGATTTGGGCAACGGCATTCTTACCGATGAATCCCGTCCGCTCTCCGATCAAGGCAACCGCGAAGCCTTGAACCTTGCAGCGTATCTCAAAGCCCGCAATACCGAGATCGATTTAATTGTACATAGCCCTCTCACCCGCACCACACAAACCGCAGAACACGTCGCGGCAAGTCTCAGCGTCAAATCGCAAGCGTCAGATAAACTTTCGACCGCCGGAGATTTACACACGCACATCCAAGTGCTCGATGAATTTAAATCCCTTGCGAGGCTCTTGATCATCGGGCATCAACCGGTGCTTGCGCAGTTCATCTTTAAACTGGTAGGGGCTGATCGTAAAATCGGCCTGACCTATCCGCCGTGCTCGCTTGCGGTGATGGATGTGGAGCATCATGCCTACGGTTGGGGCGGCTTGTTGGGATCGCTCCTGCTGCCAACGGACCTTTGAATTCGCTGATCACATTTCCAATTTTTTTTTGCACGGCGGTTGTCTTAAACTCTCCGCAATAATTTGAATGTGCTTCAAAGGCAAATGTATAAACGCATTCTCATCACCGGCGCGAACGGGCTTGTCGGACAAAAACTAACGGCGATCTTCGCCGAAGACCGCAGTATGGATTTGCTGGCGACCGCGCGTCAACCGGCGACCGCCAACACTTCATCAAACTTCGGATACACGCCGCTCGACATGACGAGTCGTGGCGACGTCAAGGAACTCGTTTGGAATTTTGAACCCGATGTGATTATCAACGCGGGGGCTTATACAAATGTGGATGGTTGCGAGCGCGAAAAGGAAGTCTCGTGGCGGGCGAATGTTACCGCGGTAGAAAATCTCGTCGCGGCCTCGCGGCTCACGGGTGCGAAGTTGCTTCAGATTTCGACCGACTATGTGTTCGACGGCAAGTCCGGCCCCTACGATGAAACCGCGATGCCCAACCCACTCTCCTACTATGGCCGCGAAAAACTCGCTGCGGAAAACGCCGTGCGAAACTCCGGCGACAACTGGCTCATCGTGCGGACGATGGTCGTTTATGGGATCGCGCAACAAGTGAAAAAAAATTTTGCAATTTGGCTCTCGGGCGAACTCTCGCAAGGCCGCAATGTCCGCGTGGTAGACGATCAGTTCGGCAACCCGACCTTGGCCGATGATCTCTCGCGGGGCATTTATGAACTGGTGCGGCGCGGCAAGAAAGGCGTTTATAACATTGCCGGTGCGGATTTTATATCGCGCTACGATTTCGCCGTGCGGCTCGCCAAAACTTTCGGATTCGATCCCGCGCTCATCAGCCCGATTAAAACCTCCGACCTTAGCCAACCCGCCCCGCGTCCGCTGCTCTCCGGCCTCATCACGCTCAAAGCTCAAGCCGAACTCGGCCTGAACTTTTTCACTGCCGATGAAAGTCTGCGGCTCTTCAAAGGCCAGTACTTGGAAAGTGCCTCGCTCCAAAACGGCGACTGATTATTTTCGGCCAATCAGATTTTGAAAGTGTTTAACGCCGGTCAGGACGACGCGGCGGGCAGCGGGTTATTTTCTTTTGCGGCTTTGCGGCCTTACTCAAATCGCGCCGTCCGTGAATTACTGCAAGGATTTTCAACTGCTTATCTTTGATTTCGTAGATGATGCGATAAGCCTCAATTATTATCTCACGCACGGCTTTATCATTTGGCTCAAGTACAATGCGGCCTCGCAACGGAAAGACTTGTAAAATCTCAGCACTCTTATACAAGCGACGGGCAAAGGATTCAGCGTAACGCGGGGAATCGGCGGCGATGAATCAGGGCAATTGCATCCAAATCCTTCAACGCCCGCTCCGTCCAGATTACTTCAACCATTTTCCAAGTTTTCGCTTCGCTTCAGTGTGCGTATAGACGTGGCCTTCACGCATATCGTCCCGACCCAGTTCAATTTTCTGCAAGACGTAAAGTTCATACATCATTTCTTCGTAAGCCGCGCTGTCTTTCATTTGGCGAATAAGGCGCATCGCGGTTTTCTTGCGCGAAGTCTCGGTCTGTGTTTTCTGCATCGTTTGTGCTCCGGTTTTAAATTGTTGCTCGGTGTTTGTCATTGTCCGAACCGCTCCAGCAAATCTTCGATGAGGGATTTGGCGGCGAGTAAGGTTTCTTTGCGCCGTCCGTCGGTGTGCGGCGTCGCTTGGTGCTTCATCGCGTCCTGATGCGCTTTGAGCAATGATTCCGTTTGCGATTCCTGCATCGGATTACCCATCCCGCCCGAACTTAAATCCTGCATGAGCACCTTCGCTTTCTCCGCCGTGTAGCCTTGCTCGTAAATCAGATTCTTGATCGAGAGAATCACCGCGATGTCTTTGTTGGTGTACGTGCGGTTGCCTTTTACATTCCGCGCGGGCGTGAGTTGCGGAAACTCCGTCTCCCAATGCCGGAGCAAATACTGCGGCAGCCCGCTGATCTTGGAGACCTCGCCAATCGAGTAATAAATTTTTTTCGCTTCAAACGATTTCATCTCTCGCTCCTGATTTTTGGATTAGGTGCCGAATCATCAATGTGTGCCGCCTTATCAATATGTGCTGCCTTCTAAGACGCTTCTCCCTTTAACAAAGGGAGATGTCAGCCACCGCTGACAGAGAGTTTCCTTACTGAACTTTGACGGAAAGCAATTTATCGCCGACTTCCAATTTATCCACCACGTTCATGCCGCTGATCACTTTGCCGAACAAGGTATATCGCCCATCGAGATGCGGATGATGACTGTGCATAAAGAAAAACTGTGAGCCTTCGGTGTCTTTTCCCGCCGAGGCCATGCCGATCATGCCGCGTTCATAACTGCGTTCGGTGAGTTCTGAACGAATTGCGTACGGCGGGCCGCCCGAACCGTCGCCACGCGGGTCGCCGCCCTGCACGACGAAGTTCGGCACCACGCGGTGAAACAAAAGTCCGTCGTAGAATTTCCGTTCGGCGAGTGCAACAAAGTTTTCAACCGTGAAAGTCGTTTCCCCGATGAAGAGTTCGGCGGTGATCGTGCCTTTACTCGTTTCGAAAACGGCGACGGGATTTTTCGTAAAGCGCGCCATCCACGCCCAATCGTGCGGCAGCGGCGGCGTTTCGCGGACTTGGCTCATGGGCGCCGCGCCCATTTTTTTCAATGCCTCGTTGGCTTTGGTGCGCACGGGTTTTGAAGGCACGGTGATGTAGCGCTGCAAGGTTTCAATCGCGGCCAAATCTTTCATCGATGCGAGCGCGTCCATCAAGGCCATCACCGATTCCGATTCGCCTTCAATGAGGATTTGCGGAAACAGTTCAAGTACTTCTCTGACGGGTGCCGCATATTTTTCCTGCGCGAGCAATGAATCTGAAAACACACCGGCGACGGTTACAACCACCGATACATTCCGTATCGCGCGTTCGCCGTTTTTACCGGCAACAACTTCCGCATTTTTTTTCATCAGGTTGAGAAGGGGTTCTTCATACTTCATATCAATGACGGCGCGATCCGAGGCTTTACCGGAAAGCCGCGCGGCCTTCCAACACTTTCCCCAAGCACCAATTGCGGCGATAAGCACTTTCGGATTTTCGCTGGTGAGATAATACTTCGAAAGCCAATCGCGGTAGACAGGCCGTGTGCGTTTTTCCTGCTCGGCCAAAATGCCCACCATCTCGATCATGCCTGCGGGCGCGGTATGGCTCCGTTGCTGTTCGGCCAGTTCCAATGCGGCCTTTTGCGGAAACGCGCGGGCGTAGGTTTGCATCGCCTCGTTCTGTAAATCTTCCGATGGCGATACGAAAAGTTTTTGCACCGCACTTGCAACCGCCGCGTTTACGGTTGATGACAGTTCTAACTGCGGCAACACTTGCACTGCCGCTTTCACGATAAGATATTTCTCGCTGTTCAAAGCTTTTACGAGCGCAGGCCCGATGCGGCGCAAAAATTCCGGTTGCCGCGCCGCATCCGAAGGTTTGCAACTTGCAAAAGCGCGAATAGCCGTGAGCGACACGCGCTCGTCGCTGTCATCGGCAACGCGCAGGAGTTCCAGCAACGCAGCGTCCGTTTTCGTGCGACCCAATGCGATGGCTGCGTGCATTCGCACCGATGGGTTCGGCGAGCGCACTGCGTCGCGGAGTTTTTCCGTCATGCCTTCCAGCATTGCGGCGTCGGTGTAGCGAGAAAGGGCATAGATGGCGAAACTGGTGCTGTCGCCAAATGGCTCGCGTGTAAAGAGCGATAAGGCTTTTCCCGCCGCGGCTTTTGAACGCAGGCCGCGAATCGCAAACCGCGCGATGGATTTTGCCTGTGCTTGTTGCAACCTGTCGCCTGCAAAATTTATCGTGATGATATTTTCTAAAGCCGCCGTGCTGCCGAAGCGTCCAGTGGCATCGAGCAGTTCGGCTTTGACCTCCGCGTCCGGTTCATCGATCAGCCGCTTCAACGCCGCCGGTTCGAACACTATCGCCGTTTCCGGCTTCGCATCGCGGAGTGTTTGTCCCAGCGCAAAAGCCGCCGCACGGCGCACGGCGGGGGTTGGATCGGAAAGTTTTTCAGAGATCGCCTTTGCGGCGGTTTCGGCTTGCACGCTGGCAAGCGCGGTCAAAGCGGCTTCGGCGAGTTCCGGCGATTGGCTGAGATAAAGAAGCAATTTGGCGTCATCACGGGCATCGGCCAATTCTTTGATGCGCCGCAGTTCCGAATTGTTGAGACGCAGTTGCGCCGGTGAAATTGCCGGAAAGAAAGATGCCCACAAAAGTAGAAGCGGGACTGCGATGATAAAATGTTTGGTCATGGTGCTTGGTAGGTTTCTCCGGTACGTTTTACTGAATCGGGAGAGGCGGTAAATAAAAAGGCAAGTTGGAAAATCCAACTTGCCTTTTGTTGCCTAACGAGATAGCCGTACTTCTAAAGAAGTTGTTTAGCGGCTACACTAATTATCGGCTACGCAGACCTTTACGGGTCGGCTTGTCAGTAACGAAACCGGTAACCTTGACTTCAATGCGGCGGTTCTTGGCGCGGCCAACTTCCGTGTCATTGCTGTCAACCGGCTGGGTCTGTCCGGCACCGCGAACTGCGATACGGCCACGACCGATGCCTTTCTTGACCAAATACGCCTTCACAGACGCAGCGCGTTTGAGCGAGAGGGCACGGTTCACTTTGATCAACCGGGCTTCGTACTTCGCATCCGTTTCACGCTTGCCTTTCTTCGGGCCGGTGTTATCGGTGTGTCCCGCAAGTTCGACGATCAACTTCGAACGCTCTTTGAGTTTCGAGACGACGTCATCCAAGGTCGAATATGAATCCTTGTCGATGACTGCGCTGCCCGAGCGGAAGTTAACCGAAAGCGGAAGCACATCGCCAATTGCGTTGATGTCCGGCGGCGGCGGCGGCGGCGGCGG
>JACMJS010000230.1 GCA_014380515.1 Chlorobiales bacterium | reverse complement strand
CCGAAACCGGAAATGTCGAAGTGTAATTTGACGATGACCTTTTCAAGTCCCGACCGCACTTATACCGCGGGAAAAAGTGTCAAAGGCACGTTGAACGTCGTTGTCAATGAATCGATGACGTGCAAGAAACTGATGCTGCGTTCGGAGTGGCGGACGCACGGCAAGGGGAATGTTACCACCGGCGCGTTGCAAGAAATTGCGTTGACGGGCGAGGAGGAATGGGGTGCGGGCGCGGTGAAATCATTTCCGTTCGAGTTTGCGATTCCCGCCGCGGGGCCGGTTACCTATCACGGACATTATCTCAACGTCGATTGGTACGTCGCCGCGGAAGCCGATGCAGCGTGGGCACTCAACCCGAAGCATGAAGAAGAATTTTTCGTTACATCCGTTACCTCCGTTGCCGCCGCAACATCGCCGCTTTCAAACAACCGTGCAAGCATGGGCGTGAGTCCGCAGACGTTCGATGAGGAATTTTCGGACCCTCAAGAGACGCTTTCCGCGAGTCCGCAGACGTTCGATGAGGAATTTTCGGACTCTCAAGAGACGCTTTCAGATCTTAAAACGCCTTCGGCTGTACCCGTTAAGAGGAAGGAATTTACCAGCGGCTGCGCGATGCTGTTCGTCATACCGTTTCTGCTCATTGGGTTTGGGGCAATCGGTTTAGGCGGCTACGGCGTGTTCACGGACGGCGATTGGTCGGAACATATGTTTCCTCTTCTGTTCGGCGCAGCCTTTATCATCATTCCGTCGCTTCTTGTGTCCGCGCTTTTGCGCAATCAATTTGCGGAGCGCACGCTTGGCGCGGTTTCGTTTGCAATCGACCCGAAGCCGTTGCACGCGGGCGGCAAGGTAAAATGCACGCTAGCTTTCACGCCGAAATCCGCCGTCAATGTGGAAAAAATTACGTTCATGCTGTGCGGTGAAGAGCGCGCGACGAGCGGCAGCGGCACGAGAACGACCACCTACACGCACAAGTTGCACGAGGAAACCCTCACCGAACCTTACGCCGACCCGCTCAGTGAAGGTCAGTTCATTCGCCTCGAAAAATCTTTCACACTTCCCTCGAATGCCGCGCCCACGTTTCTGACTTCAAGCAACACGGTCAAGTGGGAACTGCACACACGTATTTATATCAAAGCCGCGCCGGATTGGGCGGAGAGCAGCGACATCACCGTAATGCCGCCTGTCAGGTGAGCGAACCCCTCTGCACTCCCGCTTGCCAAAGGGGAGAGTTTTTAAGGGCGGTGTGCGATGGTGTTCATTGGCATTCAGTGGTGTTCAGTGGTTTGTCCATATATGCGTACATATCTTTTCATCTTTTCGTCCCCTTGTCAAAGGGGCTGGGAAAATTAAAACGAAACGCCTTGACTGAGCATCAGTTCGTATTTGCCTTCGCTGTTGCGGGCGACTTCCACGCGGCCAACGAGGTTGAACGGCAAAATTAAATTCAAGCCTGCGCCGTAGCCGGATTTGAGCGTGGATAAGTTGAGACCCTCGCCGAAGCGGTAGCGCGAACTGTTTGGGCTATACCATGTTGCGCCTGCGTCGGCAAAGAACGTGATGTAAATCCCGTAGCGCACGAGCCGCAGCGACGGAATCGGAATCCACTCCAGTCTGCGGGCTTGCACTTTCAGGAGCGGCACGCGCAGTTCCATCGAGACGAGCAACAGATTATCACCCTCGAATACTTTCGAAAAGAATCCGCGGATTTTGGTTTCGTAGCCGATGAACGTGTGCTGATAATTCGGCACGCTGCCGCCAATCGCCCCACTGATATAGGTGCGCGTCGCAAAGCAGTATCCGCCCGACGGATCAAAAAAAGTATCGGCCAGTTTTTCATCCTTGTCCTCGCGGCTGAGCGCGGTGTATCGCCGCGCATCGAGCGTCAGCCGGAAATACCCGACCGTCGCCGGTTGAAAGGCAAAGCCGTTGCGCGTCAATGTGGCATTGAGATAACTGCCGTCCGTCGGATACGGCAAGACATTGACGGTGTTGAAGGTATAAACCGTGCCGAGAAAGAGGAACGCATCCGTACCGTCCGGTGAAATCGATGTGCCCGGAATGTTCATCGCAACGTTATCCGGCACGGAGAGTTGAAAATATCCGCCGGTCAGCTGCACCGTCTCGGCGCGCGAGAGCCGCAGCCCCAACGTCGCTCCGACGCTGTGGCGGGTTTCATCGAGATCGTACTGAATCAGCGTCTGCGGACTGATACTGAGCGTCCGCGTTCGGCTCGTACCCAGATTGAGTTGCAGGCTCACGCGACGGTCGTCAATCTTCATAATGAACGGGTTGAAATACCCCACGCGAAAATACGGATCGTAGCCGCCCGCGATCTCCGTTTCAATCGATTCGTTTTGGCCGCGAAAGTTGTTGAACGAAAGGCCGAGGCCGAAGAACACCCGCCGTACGTTGAAGTTCTTAATCCATCCGATGATGTCCGGCTCTTTTAGGCCGAGAACGGGATACGGAAAAAACCGCCAGCGTTCATCGACATTAACGAGGACTTTGGTGTAGGTGATGCCGTCTTGCCGAAACCGCCGCGCGGTGATGTCGACCGCATTGAACAAGCCAAGATCGGCAAGGCGGTTGAGGTCGGTAAAAATTTTCGTTTTCGTCAGTTGTCCGTTTTCTTTCAGAATCATTTCGCGGCGCAAAATAAATTCCGCCGTCGCGGTGTTGCCTTGAAACACCACCGTATCGATCACGGAATTGATCGCTTGTTCGGTTTGCCGCAAACTGTATTTCGGAAGGATTTCTATGGTGCCGGACGTGTCGTAAATCTGAAAGAAAAGTGAGCGCGGGAGTTTATCGATTTGAAGGCGGATGTTATTGAGGTTTTCGACCGTCTGCCGCAGCGAATCAATAATCTGCGCCTCCAGCAACACAGGCGAGCCGAGCGAAAGCAGCGTGAGCAACAGTGCCGCCGCCGCGCCCTGTTGTAAGCGATAAAGGTGAAGACGCATCCGGTTGTTTGTCGAATGAACTTGCAAGCCTGCTGCCGTTCTACGGTTAGGCATGAACGAGGCGGCATTGCAAGAGTTAAGGTGATGAACTCTTTAACAATATTTTTTTATCAGTGTTTCCGCGACGCACGTGAGTTTGGCAAGTTCGCGTGCGCTACGGAAACGATAGGTGATTCCTGAATCACGCCACCGGTTTGCTTTCGGGT
>JACMJS010000229.1 GCA_014380515.1 Chlorobiales bacterium | reverse complement strand
GGCACTTTGCCGATATGAAGTTTGTGAAACGCAACGCGCTGCCGCAGTTCGGCTTTGATGTCGTCCGAAGTTTTTTTGCCGTCGATAAGAAGCATTGAATAAAAATTTAGAGAATGTTTTTTTCTGGCAAGGCATTGGCGAGAAAATATTTGATCGTCTCTCGAAGCCCGTCGTTGCGACTCACCTTCGGTTGCCACCCCAAAAGTTCTTTCGCCCGCGTGATGTCGGGCTGGCGTACTTTCGGATCGTCGGCGGGCAATGGGCGAAACTCGATGGCGGCTTCCTTGCCGGTCATTTCTTTCATCAACGCTTGCACTTCTTTGGCAAACTCCAGAATCGTGATCTCCGCCGGATTGCCAATGTTGACCGGATCGTTTGTGTTTGAGTTGAGCAACCGCCAAATGCCTTCGACCAAATCCGACACATAACAAAAACTGCGCGTCTGCGAGCCGTCGCCATACACCGTCATCGCCTCGCCTCTGATCGCCGAACCGACAAAAGAAGGAAGTGCGCGTCCGTCGTCCAAGCGCATACGTGGGCCGTAAGTGTTGAAGATGCGAAGCAGCCGTGTATCCACGCCGTGGTAGCGGTGATAAGCCATCGTCATCGCTTCGGCAAAGCGTTTAGCTTCGTCATAGACGCCGCGAAACCCAATCGGATTCACATTGCCCCAATAATTTTCCTGCTGCGGATGCACGAGCGGATCGCCGTAAACTTCCGAGGTCGAGGCGATCAAAAACTTCGCTTGCTTCGCTTTCGCAAGCCCCAACACCTTGTGCGTGCCGAGCGAACCGACTTTCAAGGTTTGAATCGGCAACTTCAAGTAATCAATCGGCGAGGCGGGCGAGGCGAAGTGCAGAATGTTATCGACCTTGCCATCAACGTAAATGAACTCCGTAACATCGTGCTTGATGAACCGGAAGTTTTCGTTGCCGAACAAGTGCGCGATGTTTTGCGGGTTGCCGGTGATGAAGTTATCGATGGCGATCACTTTGTGGCCTTCGGCGATGAATCGGTCGCAGAGGTGTGAGCCGAGAAATCCGGCACCGCCGGTAATGACTGTAACGCTTTGAGACATGAACTGTAGCGGTAAAAAGTTGCGAGATGGTTTTATGAAGCACTGTTTCTGCGAAGCGAATCCTAAATTACAGCGCGATTGTCGTTGAGACTATTTTCTTCAATTATTTTTGTGCAACGGTTATGCAAGAGAGGCTCCGTCAATTTCTGCGGCAGGTTAATCTGCTGACGCCGGATGAAATAGGCACGCTTGCGGCGGCGGTTCAGGCCAAAGAAGTTCGCAAAGGCGACGTGTTTTTGCGGCGCGGCGGCGTGTGCCGTGAAGTCATTTTTATTGCGGAAGGCGTGATGCGCATCAGCGAAATCATCGGCGGCACGGAAGCAACGATTTGGTTTCTTAAGGAAGATCAGTTTTTTACCGAACCGGAAAGTTTTAACTCGCAGCGTCCGACAACGGTCGAGATCACCGCGGTTACCGATTGCCGGTATCTCGCACTGACCTACGAAACCTTTACCCGGTTTTACGCCACGTTGCCGAACTTTCCTAAACTATTCCAGCGACTCACCAATGACGCCTTTCTGCAAAAAGTGAAATACCGAAATCTGCTGCTACAGTGCGACGCCAAAACGCGCTACGAAACATTTGCGAAAGAAACGCCCGACCTCTTACGCCGCGTCCCGCTTGGATTCGTGGCATCCTATCTCGGCATCACGCCGCAATCGCTCAGCCGGTTGCGCCGCGGGCAACTCGCCAACGTCGCCCCGAAAAAACGCCGCTCGGTCGCTTGATTTTCTGACAGCGTTTTTTACCATTTGGTAAATGAATCCGCCGCCGCCCTGCCGAACTTTGCATCAACCTAAACATGCAAAGCATACCATGAAAACGATTATCATTACCGGCGCAACGGCGGGCATCGGTTTCGAAGCCGCAAATTTTCTGCTCAAGCAAAAAAAATACAACCTCATCGTCGGCGTGCGCGATGCGGCCCGCGGCAAGGCAATGACCTCGCGGCTCATTGCGGAAACACAGAACCCGAACATTCAAACGCTGCCGACCCAAGTGCAAACGCTGCCGCTGGACCTCAGCTCGCTTGATTCGGTGCGAGCGTTCGCCGAAAAAATTTCAGCGACGGAGGTTTATGGCTTCATCGGCAACGCAGGCATTCAACATCCCGAAGGTTTGGTGCGCACCTCTGATGGCATCGAAGAGACGTTCGGGGTGAATCATCTCGCGCATTTTTTGCTCGTCAATTTGCTGCTCAAAAAATATCCGGCACTGCAGCGCATCGTCATCACCGCCAGCGAAGTGCATGACGCCGCGTACAAAGGTGCATTAGGCATTAGCGTACCGCCGCCGCACTACACCACTGCTGACGCAGCCGCTTATCCGACGGACGACGGCAAAAGTCAAGTTGAAAACCAGCGGCGGTACAGCCTCTCCAAACTCTGCAACGTCTTTTTCGTCTATGAACTTTGCCGAAAGTTGCAACAGGCGGGCAATCAACGCATCACCGGAAATCTCTTCAACCCGCGGCTCGTGCCGGGCACGGAACTCGCGCGAAGTTTCCCGCCGCCGATCCGCTTTGCATGGAACAACATCTTGCCGCTTTTCGCCGACCGCCATCCGCGCGTCCGCTCCGCCGCGCGTTCAGGTAGAGACCTTGCAAAACTGATTGACGACGATTCAATCACCGTCAGCGGTAAATATTTCGATGCGGATGAAATAACCGCAACCTCAAAAGAAAGTTACGACCTCGGCAAAGCCAAAGAACTTTGGGACGCAAGCGTGCGGCTCTCGCATCTCAAACCGGACGAAACTATTTTTTAGGCGAGACAAATTTTTCGAGCAGCCGGAGCGTGTGTTGCAATGAACCTGCATCGTCCCACGCCTGATGCCCGGGCACGACGATTTTTGGCGATGGAAATTTTTCGATCACGCGCCGCAGCGACGCGCTCCATGCTGCCGGATTTGCATCGGCAAGATTGCCCAAGTCCCTCGCCTCGGTGCTCTTGACGAAGCATCCGCCGTATAAAATTTTTTGCTCCGGCAACCACACCACGATGTTATCCGCCGTGTGCCCTTCACCCGGAAAAAAACATTCAATCTGCACATTGCCGCGCGTGAAGGTGGTATCATCGGGAAGAACGGCCTCGGGCTTTTCGTAACCCCGCGCGACCGCTCTTTCCGCCGTGCGCCGGGTGCTAAGCACTTTCGCACCGCGCCCGGTAAGCACGCTGATGCCGCCGATGCGGTCGCTGTGGGCGTGCGAGACGATGCACAGTGAAATTTTCTTTTTCAAGTTCGCATCTATCCACATCGCCAACTGTTTCGTCTGAGACATGTCTCCGCCAAGCGTGTCCCAAGCGGTATCAATCAAAACGACTTCATTGCCCGCATCGACAATCAACCCGTTCGATGGAAACATCGCGCCGTTGTAACGCTGATAAGACGTGTGCACATACACGCCCGTTGAAATTTCCGACACCGAAAACGACGAATCCGGCAACGGCTTTTGAGCCACCGCCGGTGAGATGCTTGCAAAAAATAAAATCAAAAATACAAGTGAAGTTTTTTTCAAATTTTTTTTCATTTTTTTTGATCGGGGGGATTATTTCGCAAAGATGGGGATGAGATCAACGACGCGCGAGGAATATCCATATTCGTTGTCGTACCAGCCGACGACCTTCACAAAATTGCCCGCCGACATCGTGAGCTTCGAATCCAAGATGCACGAATGGCTGTTGCCCACAATGTCAATCGATACAATCGGATCGGTTTCATATTGCAAGATGCCTTTCATCTTGCCTTCCGACGCCGATTTGAAGGCGGCGTTGATTTCATCTTTCGATGCGTCGTGGCTAAGCAGTGCGGTGAAGTCGGTTACAGAGCCTGTCGGGATGGGCACGCGCATCGCCGAGCCGTCGAGCTTGCCCGCGATTTCAGGAATGACGAGGCCGAGGGCTTTGGCGGCGCCGGTCGAGGTCGGGATGATGGACACGGCAGCGGCGCGGGCACGGCGTAAATCTTTGTGCGGCTGATCTAAAATTGATTGATCGTTGGTGTAAGCGTGCACGGTCGTCATAAAACCTTTCTCGATACCGAAGGTATCGTTCAAAATTTTGACGAGCGGCGCAAGGCAGTTCGTCGTGCAACTTGCATTCGAGATCACGGTCTCTTTGCCGGTCAACACGTTGTCGTTCACGCCGATCACGATGGTCGCATCGACATCATCGGCGGGCGCGGAGACGATGACTTTCTTCGCACCGGCGGTGATGTGTTTCGCAGCGTCCGATTTTTTGGTGAAGCGTCCGGTGGATTCGATCACGATGTCGCAGCCAAGTTCTTTCCATGGAAGATTTGCGGGGTCTCTCTCCGCGGTTACACGCAGGCGGTCGCCTTTGACGATGAGGTCAGTGCCTTCAGTGGCGACAGTGCCGTTGAACTTGCCATGATTGGAATCATACTTCAAAAGATGTGCGAGCGTAGGAGCGTCGGTGAGGTCGTTAATGGCTACGATGTCAATATCATCGCGTTCGCTTGCAATTCGAAACACGAGCCGCCCGATGCGGCCAAAGCCATTGATGCCGACTTTTATTTTTGCCATGATTGGAAAAGTTGAAAAGGTTTGGAAAAGCGGTTTGCGGTAAGATGAGATTTGGTTTGAGCAAGTATCGCGCGAGGGAACGCCAATTTACAAAACCAAAGGGCGGGCTGCAAAGAAGACAGCGTACAAGAAGGAGGTTTATTGATCGAGCCACGCTTTGAAGCGTGCGGCTTTTTCGCGGCTGACTTCGACGGCAAACTTCGCTGTAGGCGTGAGCCGCAGTTTCAGTTTACCGCTAAACAGTTTATCGATGCCCGCTATCGACTTGATGCCGACAACCATCTGACGGTTCGCCCTGAAAAAATGCGCCGGTTCAAGTTGGGTTTCCAGTTCCTCAAGCGTCTGCGGCACAACGTGCGTCTGTCCGCCGAGCGTAACGAGCGAAGTGAGTTTATACTCCGAAAAAAAATAAGCGACGTCCGCCGCCGCAATGCTGACAAGACCGTGCCGCTGCTCGATCAAAAAACGCCGACGATAAATTTGTTGCGGCTTCGAGTCCTGCTGATGGATCAGATTGCGCAGCATCGCGGCCACGCCCTCGTCAATCGCCATTGCAGGCCGGAGCGTTCGAAACTTTTCCAACGCAGCCTTGAGTGCTGCTGATTCCACCGGCTTCAAGAGATAATCAATCGAGTTGACCTTGAAGGCGCGAATCGCGTAATCGCTGTAGGCGGTGGTGAAAATGACGGGACTGGTAACGGGCGCACGGCTGAAGATGTCGAACGAAAGGCCGTCGGAAAGATCGATGTCCATCAGCAGCAAATCGGGCGGCGGGTTTTGCACAAGCCACTGCGCCGATTCTTCGACGCTTGAGAGATGCGCGATCACTTGGATAGCCGCATCAAGTTCGGCAAGCAACTTGCGCAGCCGCCGAGCGGCGGGAGCTTCGTCTTCGATGATGACGATTTTCAGCGGCGCGAAGTTCATTCCGTCGTCGCAAGTTCGTGAAGATGAACGGCAAGCAACGGCAACCGCACGCTGAACGACGCGGCGGATGAAACGATCAGCGGTTTCTTGCCGGAAAGTAGTTCATAGCGGCGCACCAAATTTTGCAGCCCGATACCGAGCGACGGCTCAAGATGCGTGCGCGGTTGCACGTTATTTATAACCGTGATTTCACCGTGCGACGCCGCGATCTCAATCGTGAGCGGCTTCTCCGCCGAAAACGCATTGTGCTTCATCGCATTTTCGAACAAAAGTTGCAAACTCATCGGCGGCAAATACAACTGCTCGGATTGCTCATCAACCGTCTTAACGACTTTCAACCGTTCACCGAAACGATACTGAAATAAAAATTCGTAGGCGGTGAGAAATTTCAGTTCATCGGCGAGCGGCACAAGTTCCCGTTCGCGGCTCTGCAACACGTATCGATACACCTCCGAAAGCCGCTCTACGAAAGCAACGGCGGTCGGCGGGCTTTCTTCGATGAGCGTGGTGAGCGCGCCTAAAGTATTAAACAAAAAATGCGGATCAAGTTGGGCTTTGAGCGCGTAGAGCTGCGATTGCAGCCGTTCTTGCTTCAGCGTCTCGGATTCGAGCACGGCTTTTTTCCACCGCTCGAAAAAGAAATAACTCGTGTAGCCTACCGCGACGAGCAGCGACATCAACGTGCCTTCGAAAATGATTTGCGTAAATAAGTGTCCGTCTTCGTCGGAGATATACGACGGATAAAAAAACGCCGTCGCAAAGATCGATACCGTAACAACAATGAGCGCGAGCAAAACATGCAGAACGCTTTGCACGAACAATCGTCGAAGTGCGTGCTTCTCCCACGGCAGCCGTGCTTCGAGGAAGCGATAAATCCACAAGCAACCTTCGGAGATCGCAAGGCCGCCTGCCATTGCGCAGACAATTTCGAAAAACAACTGATGCAAGCTGTAGCCCGCAATCACTTGCCGGACGATGTGCGGCGGCGTTACAAACCAACTGATCGCCCAAAAGATCAGACCCAAGAGCGGCGCGCCGATGAATCGAAGTCGCTTAAACAAGGTTGTTTCCATCGCTGTGCTTTCAATGTTAATGTGCGCCGCCTGAAAGATTCAATCCTATAATGCCCGCCGTGATGAGCACGATGGAAATAACTTTGAGCACTGTGAGCGGTTCGCCGAAGACAATGACGCCGATGCCCGCGATGAGCACCGT
>JACMJS010000033.1 GCA_014380515.1 Chlorobiales bacterium | reverse complement strand
GACATCGAAAACATTGACGACAAAATCGCCGCCGATGATCTCGGTGAGATTGCCGGAACCGGCGATGATCTTGACGTCGATGCTTTCGCCGGTGATACGCCCGATGGTGGCGGTGATGGCGATGACGACGGCGAGCCGAAGAAGAAGAAGTCCGCGAAGTCAAAACCCACGGCGAAGAAACCGACCAAGCCCGCCAAGAAGAAATAATTTTTTCGCAACTATGTCGGCGCATTGCATCAACCTGTCTCCGTACATTTTCACACGCACATTTTCTTTAGGCTCTTGACCACATCATTCACGCTGCTCGACTGGTTCATCGTCCTGCTTTATGTCGGCGGTGTAACGCTGTTTGGAATCATCAAAGGCGGCAGGCAAACTTCAGCGAAAGATTATTTTCTTTCCGAAACCAAAATCAGGTGGTGGGTCGTCGCTTTCGCCGTCGTTGCCACCGAAACTTCCGCGCTCACCTTCATCTCCGTGCCCGGCCTCGCCTATCTCGGCAATCTCAACTTTCTGCAACTCGCTTTCGGCTACCTCTTAGGCCGCATCTTCATCGCCATTTATTTTTTGCCGCGCTACTACGCCGGTGAACTCACGACCGCCTACGCGATGATCGAGCGGCGGTTCGGCACGCGGCTACGCAAACTCACCTCGCTCGTCTTCATGGTTACACGCACCTTGGGCGACGGGGTGCGGCTCTACGCACTGGCCATTCCCATCACGCTGATATTTCGCGGCTACAATCTATTCTCCGGCAGCAGCGACACGGAAATTTATTTCTGGGCGATCTTACTTACGTCTGCGGCAACGGTGATCTATGTGCAGTTGGGCGGCGTGCGAGCGGTCATCTGGACGGACGTGATTCAACTCTTCGTCTACCTTTTCGGCGCGGCGGTTGCGATTGTGATTCTTATTCAACATGCACCCAGTTTTTCCGCGGCCTTCCAGCCCGCAATGGACAAGGGAAAACTCGCGGTGTTCAACTTTTCGACGGAGAATTTTTTCTCATCGCCCTACCAGTTTTTTCTGGCCGTCATCGGCGGCGCGTTTCTATCGGCGGCCTCGCACGGCACGGATTATCTGATTGTTCAACGGCTCTTCGCAACTGAGAATCTGAAGGACAGTCAACGGGCGATTGTTGCAAGTGGCGTGTTGATCATTGTTCAGTTTGCGATTTTTCTTTGCGTCGGATTGCTGCTCTATGGATTTTACCAAGGCGCGGCGATTAAAGGCGATGAAGTTTTCGCGCGGTTCATTATCGAACAAGTTCCGTCGGGATTTTCAGGATTGATTGTCGCCGCATTGATTGCCGCCGCGATGTCGTCGCATTCCGGTTCGGTCAATTCACTGGCGAGTTCGACCGTGTTCGATTTTTACGCGAGTACCACTTCCGGCAAAGCCGCGAGCGAAGCAAAGAAGTTGAAGATTGCGAAAGCCGTAAGCCTCGCTTGGGCAATCGTGCTGACGGTCTCCGCGCTACTGTTTATCGGCCTCGGCAGGTCGGTCGTTGAGGTCGCGCTGAGCATCGCCTCATTCACATATGGCGGATTGTTAGGCGTGTTTTTGCTCGCGGTGTTTTTCAAATCCATCGATGAAACTTCGGTCATCATCGGATTCTTCATCGGCATCGCGGTGATGATTGGCGTCATCACACAGACGAAAATCGCGTGGACGCTTTATACCGTCATCGGCAGCACCGCGACGATTTTATTCGCCGTCCTCGCATCGCGGTTTCAAATGCGCAAGGCAGGCATTTAATACAGCAGGTATTTTATGCGCCGTTGCTCAAAGCGTTCGAGTCCCGCCCGCCCGCTTTTCAAAATTTCATTGAAAGTTTTTCCGTCGTCAACTTGCCTGCGCAATTCATCCGTGCCCGCCAGCTTATCGATGAAGTTTCCTTTGAGCCACACAAACTCTTTCGGATATAATTTTTTCAGGGTAACCAGCACCGCGACGCCGATTGCAAACGGTTGAATTTTGTTTCGATCCGTAATGTGAATCCGTACGCCCTCACATTTTCTTCCTTCAAACTTCGGTGAAAGCGATTTGCCCGCAATGGATTCGGGCACGAACGAAACACTCTCAAAGCGCACACCGGCAAGCCCGTATTTATTTAATTCATCAGCGATCTGCGCTGCAACGATGAACGGTGATCCGAATTGTTCGAAAGGACTTTCCGTGCCGCGTCCTTCGCTGACCGGCGTCCCTTCCAAAAAAACTGTAGCCGGATAAAGAATTTCCGCGTCGGGGCTTTTGATGTTGGGCGATGGCGGTATAAAGCGAGGCGAGAGATTTGATTGTTCGTCCCCAAACTTATCGCGGTTGTAATTCTGCATCGGCACAACGGTAAGGTTGAGCGTCGGCAATTCTTCCGCGTGAATCATCAAGGCCAGTTCCCCGATGGTCATCCGGTGCAAGTGCGGTACGGGGATAATTCCGACGAACGATGAAAATTTTTCACTGAGCGTGAAACCGTCGGCGGGGAGCGGCGAGATGGGATTGGGACGGTCGAGCACGATGAAGATTTTTCCTTGTTCCGCACAGGCTTGCATCGCCAGTTTCATCGTCGAGATGTAAGTGTAGCACCGCGTGCCGACGTCTTGTATGTCGAAGATGATCGTCTCGAGCGAATCGAGATTCGTTTTCGTTGGTCGTAAGGTTTTCCCGTAGAGCGAGATGACGGGTACATCGCTCAATGAATCCGCACCGTTTATTTTTTTCCCCGCTTCCTCACTTGCCATAAAGCCATGCTCCGGTGAAAAAATGACGCGAAGATTCTGCTTCGCCTGTTTCAACAACTGCACATTTGAAACGCCCGCGGCGTTCGTGCCCGTGAGATTCGTAATCAATCCGAGCCGTTTACCCGCAATCAAATGCTGCTTTGATTCGATCAGAACTTCGATGCCGAGTTTGAATTGCACTTCACCCGTTACCTTTGGCTGCGCGGCGAGCGGGCTTGTGCAAAGCCACAGCATCATTGCCGCGCTGCATTGAACCATCAGTGTGGATTTTGATTGCTTCATTGTCATGGCCTCGAAAAAATATCATAGCCGAACCGCAAAATGATGGCGACGACGACCGTGAGAAAAAGCACGCGCACGAACGCACTTCCTTTTGCAATCGCCAGCCTCGTCCCAACGACCGAACCCAAGATATTGCACGCGGCCATCGGCAACGCGAAGTGATATAAAATATTTCCGGTGGCGGCGAAGTAGATCACGGCGGAAAGATTGGTTGCAAAATTAATCACCTTCGATGACGCCGACGCCGACAGAAAATCCATCCCGAAAATCCCGATGAAAATAAAAATCAAAAAACTGCCTGTGCCCGGTCCGAAGAAACCGTCATAAAGTCCCAGCACAAGCCCGACCGCAACGCCGACGAAGCGTTCGCGTTCCGCTTCCAGCTTCAATCTGCTCATCGATCCGAAATCTTTTTTGATGAACGTGTAAATCGCAACGGCAACGAGCAAGATGAGAATGAGCGGCTTCATCACGCTGGCACTGATGAGGCTTGCCGCCCGCGCCCCGATAAAAGAAAAGATGAACGCGGTGATTGCCGCGGGCAACAGTGTTCTCCAATTCAAATTCACTTTCCGCGCATACTGCACGACGGCTACCGATGTGCCCGCGATGGATGAAAGTTTATTCGTGCCGAGCACGGTGGCAACGGATGCCGCGGGCAGCAGAAAAAAAAGAGCGGGCAGTTGTATGAGGCCGCCACCGCCGACAACCGAATCGATGAAGCCTGCGAGGAACGCAAAGCCGCACAGAAACAGCGTGGTACTGAATGAATCCGGTAAAAAATTTATCATCCGAGATTATTGAATTCGCTTTAGAATTTCACCGGTAAATTTTTCCGGTACGGGCATCACGGAAAGCCGCGGCAACCGGATGAGATCAAATCCTTCGAATGCTTTGAGTGATTTTATTTCAGCGAGCGAAAGCGGCTTCGAAAAATTTTCTTTGAAGCGGAGTTTGAACATCGCAAGCTTCGGATTGGCCTTGTCAGCAAAGGCGTCGGTGGCGGCTTCGGCAAGGCCCACGATTTTTTTCTCGGCGCCGGTGTGATAGATAAAGCACGGATCGCCGGTTTTGATTTGGCGGATGAAAATAAGGGCTTGCGCATTTTCTACGCCGTCCCATACCGTTTCACGGTCGCGGGCGAGATCATCGATGTTGTAGTCGGAGGGTTCAGTCTTGAGCAGGTAGTGCATGAAGCGGAAGTTTGTCTCGACACGAAATGTTTCAGCCACGGCTCAACCGGCGTGAGGCTGTTTGAGATATTGTTTGGCTTGGACATGCGCGTCCTGATAATCTTTCATCTCAAGCACTCTTTTGTAATGCTCAAGAGCCGACGGGCGGTTGCCGAGCAGATCATAGAGCATTCCGATGCGCAGCGTGATGATTGTTTTGTAAGCCGAACCATCAGCGCGGTCGACCTTCATACAAAGTTTGTCGGCAAGTTTAAAATGCTCAAGAGCCTCGGTGCTTTTATGATCGTTCATCAACGACATAGCGACGTAGTACCGCGCTTCGCGCTCGACATATTCATTGTAATACGGCGCGTGTTGCTGGCGCTTTGCCAACACCTCCCGAAAAATCACATCGGCGTCTTTCCAGAAACCGCTGGCGGCGTAGGCGCGGCCAAGATAGCGGTAGAAAAAAGAGTTGGCCGGATATTTTTCGTAAAGCTTCTTGGCGTAAAAAACCGCCTTTGTGTAGTCGCGTTCGTAGATGTAATAAATCTGAAGAAGAAAGTAGAGTGATTCCGTTTGTGCGTACTTGCCTTTCTCCGAGACCAGTTCCAACATTTCAATGCCTTTCTTTTTGTCGCCTTTCGG
>JACMJS010000228.1 GCA_014380515.1 Chlorobiales bacterium | reverse complement strand
CAGCCCGTTTGCTTAGACCTTGCCCGCTTCGCCGAACGCTCAAGTGCCATCTTCGGACGCACGGGCACGGGCAAAACTTTTATCACGCGATTGATTTTGGCGGGCCTCATCAAAACCGATGCGGCGGTGAACTTGGTTTTCGATATGCACGGCGAATACGGCACGAAGGGTACGAAGGAAGGCGACGGACGCGGGTCAGTCAAGGGTTTACAGCCGCTCTTTGCATCAAGCGATAAAGTGAAAATCTATTCGCTCGATCCTGAATCGACGCGGCGGCGCGGGGCGAGGTGCGACGTCGAGGTGCGGCTCGGCGCGGATAAAATTGAACCGGATGATATTCTTTTGTTGCAAGAGGAATTGCGGCTCAACCCGACGGCGGCGGAATACACGCACATTCTCAAAGGCCACTTCAAAGAAAATTGGCTCGCGGCTTTTTTAGAAAAGATGAAAGAAGGCTCGGAAGCGATCAATGCCTTCGCCGAAGAACACCGCTTGCTCACCGGTTCACTCGATGCGCTCTACCGCCGATTGAAACGGCTCGCCGATCAATCGGGATTTTTGGATATGAAACCCGACGGCAAAATTGACGTCATCGAACGCTTGCTCGCCGATTTGGATCGCGGCAAAAGCGTAGTGATTGAATTCGGCAAGTATGACAATCTGATGTCGTATTTGCTCGTGGCGAACATTATCACGCGCGAAGTTGAACAGTGCTATAAGGAAAAAACAGAAACGTATTTGCGCACCCAGTTGGAGCAAGACAAGCCGCAGCAACTCGTCATCACGATTGAAGAAGCGCACAAGTTCTTAAATCCGAAGGCTGCCGCGCAGACGTCGTTCGGGAAAATTGCGCGCGAACTTAGAAAGTATTATGTCTCGCTCTTGATTGTCGATCAGCGTCCGTCGGGCATCTACGATGAAGTGCTCAGTCAAATCGGAACGAAGATCGTCGCCGCCCTTTCAGATGAAAAAGATATTACCGCGGTGCTCAACGGCGTGTCGAATCCGCAAAGTATGCGCAATGTGTTAGCGAGTTTAGATACGAAGCAACAAGCCCTTGTGATGGGACACGCCGTGCCGATGCCCGTCGTGATTCGCACGCGCGACTACGACGATAAATTTTACAGCGCGATGGGTTTCGCTACCGGCGAGGAAAAACGCAAACAAGTTTCGAAAGGCATCGCCGACTTAATGGACTAATTTTTTTAGATCCGATCATTCAAATCGATGATTCACATTGTTATCAAAATCGTTCTTGTCATCGCCGCCGTTGCAGCAGCGGGCCTGTTGGGCGCGTTTTTGTTCATGCAGCAAAAGGTGTTCGGCGCCGCGCCGCAAGGCGAGCGGCTTGCAAGGCTTTCGCGCTCGCCGCATTTTGAAAACGGCATCTTTAAAAATATTTCACCGACGGGAATGATGCGTAAAGACGCATCGTATTTCAAACTCCTAACTGATTTTCTGAATACGCCGGAGACGAATACGCCGCCGAAGACGTTGCCTTCCGTCAAAGTGGATTTGAGTGCGATTGCTTCTGAAAAACCCGTCGTGGTGTGGTTCGGGCATTCGTCGTATCTCATCAAGGCGGGCGGCTTCACGGTGTTGGTCGATCCGGTGTTCAGCAGATATGCCTCGCCGGTGTCCTTCTATGGCAAAGCCTACGACGGTGCGGATGCGTACAGCGCGGACGATATGCCGGACTTGGATATGGTGATTATCACGCACGATCATTACGATCACTTGGATTATGAAACGGTTTTAAAACTGAACGCGAAGACCAAACATTTTTACACTGCGCTCGGCGTCGGGGCGCATCTTGAAGCGTGGGACATCGATTCATCGAAGATTACGGAATTGGATTGGTGGGAAACGATTGCGGTGTCGGATGCGGTGCAACTGACCGCTACGCCCGCCCGGCATTTTTCAGGACGCAAACTCACGCAGTTCGAAACGCTTTGGGCGTCGTTCGTTTTGAAGTTGCCGGAGTGCCAAATTTATATCGGTGGCGATTCGGGCTACGACACGCACTTCAAAGAGATCGGTGAAAAGTTTGGAGCGTTCGATATTGCGTTTCTTGAATGCGGCCAATACGGAGAAGACTGGCCGTTCATCCATTCGTTTCCCGAAGAGACTGCGCAAGCCGCCAGAGATTTGAACGCGAAGATTTTGATGCCGGTGCACTGGGCGAAGTTTTCATTGGCTTTTCATACATGGAACGAACCGATTGAGCGGTTGCTGAAGCAGGCAAAAGCGTTGAAGGTGGAAGTTGCAACGCCGCGCATCGGGGAGCCTTTCAGCCTTGATGAAACATATCCGAAAACCATTTGGTGGCGGTTCTGAATCCGGCTACGATTCCGTGTAAAGCCACGCCCACCAAATCAACACGAGTTGAAGCGGCAGGCGCAAGACGGCAATCCAAAGGATAGAACTTTTGCGTTCCCACGCGGTGATCATCATTTCCACATTGGCGGGAAAAACGGCGACGAGCAGCGCAATGATCAGCCACGCCGCAACACTTCTCGTGGCCTCAGGAATGAGCAACACCCCAAATAAAATTTCACAGACGCCGCTGACGTAGATGAGCGGCAGATGATACGGCAAATAGCGCGGCATGATATCCTGATACATTTTCGGATTGACGAAATGGTTCACACCCGCGGCGATGTAGAACGCGGCCATGAAGTAGAGCAACACAAGTTTCATATCGCGGTGTTGGAATCGGGACGTTAAAAAAATTTGCCGCTACAGTTCATCGATGCACGCCGACGCACGCGAGAAGGCTTGCTCCAGTAAGTTGTAAACCACCCACGCATAATCCCAATTTTCGATCTCACCCGCCTGTTCCAGACGCAGGGCGAGCATCGCCATTTCATCCGCACCGACATTGGCTGACGAGCCTTTTAAACTATGCGCAGCGAACATCAATGCGGATTTATCGCGGCGGCCCATCGCAACGGCGATGTCGCTCAAGCCCGCGCGGGTAGAGAACACAAAAATATGGAGCAGTTCCTCTATCGCTTTGCGGTTGCGACCGGCCAACCGCTGTAGCCGGTCGAAGTGAATCGGCGTTTCATCCGGCGACGCGATTTCGGGGACGCCCTGTAGCGGCGCAGGCAGGGATGGCGAAAGTTGAAGTTGCGGAAAAGCTTCTTCCGGCGGCATCAGCGGATACAGGGCGGGCATCCAGCGTTTTAGAATTTCATAGAGCCGCAAAGGTTCAACCGGCTTTTGCATATAGTCATCCATACCCGCGGCCAGACAGCGGTTGAGGTCTTGCTCGGCGGTTCGCGCGGTGATGGCCACGACCGGCGTGTGCAATCCCGAAGCCTGTTCAAGTTTTCGAATCGTGCGGGTCGCATCGTAGCCGTTCATTTCAGGCATCAGACAATCCATTAGAATCATCGCGTAACGCCGCGTGCGGATGGCTTCGGCGGCTCCGCGTCCGGTAGCGACGCTCTCAGACGTTACGCCGAACCGCCGCAAGAGCAATGCCAGCAGTTTTTGATTGATAATGTTGTCCTCGGCAATGAGCACGATGCTTGATTCGCGCTCGCCGTTCAATCCTGTGAGTGAAGCCTTGTTGAGTAAGATGCCGGAAGATGACTCAAGTTTAATTTCAGGTTGCTCTTCGCGCGGGCTTGATGATGGGTTTGCAAACGTCTGAACAGTCGCTTGTCCCGATGACTTCAAGGGTCTCAGAGGTCGGTGCGGTACCGCGGTTGAGAGCGCACCGAGCAACTGCGATTGCTTGACCGGTTTTCCCCGAAGCACGGCGGCAAACAGCGACATATCAAGCGACTCCGGCGCGGAAGTTTCAGGCGCGCTGCTACGGTTGGGCGTTATCAAAATGAGCTGCGGTGCGGCGGGCTGCGAGAGGATCAAGTGCAAAATTTCTTGCTGCGATTCCGTTCGTACGAGCGCGTGATCAATCAGCACGACATCAACGAAAACCGTCGCGGTTGCGGCGTGGCGGAGCGCAACAAGCACATCGGCGATGGTTGCGACGCCAATGGCGTTCATGCCCCACGCTTTAACATATCGCTCCAATGCTTCGCGCTGCGCCGGATGCGAACCCGCAACAATCAGATCGAGTCCCGCAAGCGGCGCGAGGCTTTTGAGCGGCTCAGCGGCGAAAGCCGAACGGCGGAACGGCAGAGTAAAAAAAACGTCCGTGCCTTTGCGCTCGGTGCTTTCTACTTCGATGCGGCCACCCATCAAGGCGATCAATTGTCTGCAAATCGCAAGTCCCAAACCCGTGCCGCTTTGTTTGTGCGCAGGTGATTTAACGGTCTGTACGAACGGCTCGAAAAGTCGCTGCCGTGCGCCATCCGAAAGGCCAATGCCGGTATCGCAGACGCTGAACTTGACGGCGATCATTTCCGCGCGTCCGTTGTGTTGAGGTGGCTCCGTCAGTTCAATAGTAAGTTTGACGTCGCCTTGCTCGGTAAACTTAACCGCATTGCTGAGCAAGTTGAGCAGCACTTGCCGCAGCCGGTTCGGATCGCCGCGCAGCGTCAATGGAATCGCAGGATCGATGTAACTCACCAGCGAAAGATTCTTTTCACCTGCCGCCGCTGCGGTGAGTTCAATCGCGCCTTCGGCAACCAAGAGCGGCGAGAACTCCATTTGCTCAAGTTCCAGTTTGCCCGCTTCGATTTTCGAGAGGTCTAACACATTGTTCAAAATGCCAAGCAACGATTGTGCGGAGCGGTGAACGAGCGAAGCAAGTTCCTGTTGATCGCCCGAGAGCGGCGTGCCGAGCAGCAATCCGGCGAGGCCGATGATGGCGTTCATGGGCGTGCGGATTTCGTGGCTCATGTCGGCGAGCAGGCGCGACTTTGCTTGTAAGGCTTCGAGCGCGTGGTCGCGCGATTTTACGGCGTCGGCAAGCAACCGGCGCAGTTCAAGTGAAGTTGCGGAAGAAGTCGGAGAATTGGGATCGGGCGAGGCGGCGGAACTATTGAGCGGCACAGCGGGCATCAAGCCGGAAAGCGCGGGGGTTGCCGGAAGGGCGGACGCTGGGGATTTCTCTTCCGGCATATCAATTCGCCCTTGAGCGGTTTGAACAGATCGTGCGAATTAGTAAGTCGAGCGGTTCTTCAGTTTCTGCCGGGCGAGCGAGAGCGCGTCGCTCAGTTGCTTCATGCCGTTTGTTTTCGGTTCGGCCATGTCAGCGGTCTCGAAGGCTTTGATGTTCGGCAGTTGGCGTTGCTTGTAACCTTGGTGCTGACTGACGGCGAGTTTGATCGTGTTCTTGATCAGTTCGCGCTGAAACGGTTTGACGAGGTATCGGAACACGCGGCCTTCATTGATGAGGCGGATGGCGATGCTGGCGTCTTTGCTGTCGCTGAGTAAAATCGAAACGACATCGGGGAAATCGTCATTGACGGCGGCGAGAAAATCCACACCGTCCGTCTCACCTAATTTCACATCCGTCGCCACGACGCTCACGCTGTTGTTCCGCAGCACGTTGTAAGCTTGCTCCGCCGTCGAGGCTGTGTGCACGCGGTATTCGCTGGCGAAAAGATTCTTGAGGCTTTGCAAATGATTGGCGTTGGTATCGATAAATAAAACCTCCGACGCGGCTTCGTTCGCCTGCAGCGAAGCGTTCGGATGAAACGTAACTTGGTGCGTTGATTTCACCGCTTGAATCTTGCGCGAGATGCTGCACGCCAGTTGAATCGTTTCACGCAGCCGCTCGGTGTTCCACGGTTTGTTGATGTATCGAAATACTTCGCCGGAGTTAACCGAATCCATCACCGCATCCAAATCGCTGTAGCCCGTCAGCAGGATGCGCGTGGTCGCGGGACTGATCGTCTTGGCCATGCGCAGCACTTCGTGGCCGAGCATCTCTGGCATCCGCTGATCGCACACGATCACTTGCACTTCATACTTTTTCAGCAACTCGATGGCTTGCGGGCCGCTTTCGGCCATGAGCACATTGTGCTCGGCCTCGAAGGTACCGGCAAGTGAAAAAAGAATCTGCGGCTCATCGTCCACAAACAGAATGGTATTTTTAGTCATAGCTCCTACGCTGAAGTGAGGTGAAGTGAACGACGGTTGATATAACGGCGGCATTTCGAGACTCCTGTTTTACGTCCGTGTGAGGGATTGGTGTCAGTGATGTTCAAGTGCTCTATCTGAAAAAGTACTAAAGTGGCATAAAGTGATTTCAATGTACCTGTATGCAAATGTAAATCACCGCCAATTGATTTCCGATTGATTTGCATAGACGGATTCATTTCTGAACAACGATACCGGTTTACCGGTGTTGGTCGTTGCCGGTCAATCGGCGAACAAATCCGATTCTTCAACGGCATGTACTGCAACCGGCAGCTCAATCGTAAAGGCGGTGCCGATGCCCGGCTCGCTCTTGACTGCAATGAGACCGTTGTGCTGCTCGATAATTTTATAGACGATGGAAAGTCCCAAGCCCGTGCCTTTGCCGACGGGTTTCGTCGTGAAGAACGGTTCAAAAATCCGGTTGAGATTTTCCGGCGGAATACCTTGCCCGTTGTCGGCGATTTCAATCATTACTTTATCGCCCTTGAAGGCCGTCGTTAGTGTGAGGATGCCGCGGAAGCTCGGCTCGTTCGGCTTCTCGCAGGCCTGAGCGGCGTTGGTGATCAGATTCAAAAATACTTGGTTCATTTGCGCCGGATAGCACTTGACGAGCGGCAACTGTCCGTAGTTTTTCGTGATCGTAACCTTGTGCTTGATTGCATTGTGCGCAATCTTCAGCGTTGATTCCAGCCCTTGATTGATGTCGGTTTCTTTCATCTCGGCTTCATCCAAGCGCGAGAAGTTTTTGAGGTTGAAAATCAAATCCTGAATGCGATCCAATCCTTCGAGCGAACCGTCGAAAAACTCGGAGGCTTGTTGATACACCATCTTGCGCTCGAGTTGCTGCAAGGTCATTTCATTTTTGACGATCAGGTTTTCAAGCTCGGTGAAATCGCCATTGACCAATTTTTCCTGTGTGATCTTGAACTGATGAATGAGCACGCGCATTTCGTTTTGCGTGCCGCGAAGGAGTTCGACGTTGTTGCGCACATAGCCGAGCGGCGTATTGATTTCGTGGGCAAGCCCCGCGACCATTTGTCCGAGCGACGCCATCTTCTCCGATTGAAACAACAGCGACTGCGATTCCTTCAATTCCTTCGTGCGGGCATCGACCATTTTTTCCAACCCCTGCGAATACTTTGCCAGTTCCGCCTCCGATTCGCGCAGTTCTCGCGTGCGGTTATCGACCATTTTTTCCAAGCCCTGCGAATACTTCGAAAGTTCCTTTTGCGACATCCGCAACTCTCCGATCTGCGACTCGATCACCTGATCCTGATTGCGGAAAAGGCTGGAGGTTCGAACGATGCCCAGAATCAAAATGAAGAATGCGAACAACGCGAAACCGATTTGAATGCCGCGGTAATTATTCGCCCGCCGTTCGGAGGATTCCTTCAGTCGCTGCGTCATCAAATTCATCTCGTTGAGTAGCGGCAAGTTGTTCTTCGCAAATCCTTCAGCGACGAGCGTCAGATCGTTTTTCGTTACGCGAAGCCCATCGGCGATGAGAATCAGTGAATCCGTCTTTTCATCCTTCTTGGCTTTGCGAAAAGCCTTGCTTACCACAGCCCGGTATCCGCCCCAAAGTTGCAGTCCTTTTTTCAGCGGCTCGCGGGCGGAAGCATCGTGAATGGCATCGATCTCTTCGGTTCGCCCGTCAGGTTCTTTAACACCGCCGCCTTTGTCGAGGGCATTGATAATCTCATTAAAGGTGTTGTAAGAACTCATCATTTCTTTCATTTCCGCGTCCACCGGTTTATCGAGCAGCACGTTGAGCCGGATGTTGAGAATGGATTTGGCCATGCGTTGCGAGAGCACGCCTTGCTGTCCGCCCAAGTTGATGAGCTGGGTATAAGGCAAACTTTCTTTGATGGAGACGAAGTACGTGATGAACACCGCCGAAACGAGAATGACAATAATGACCGTGTAGATAATCAATTCACTGTAGTTCCGCGTCTGACCGTCCGATTTCGCCCGACCTGTCAATCCTATGCCCGCCGCCATGATTTTCCTTGATGAATTTTCCTTCGAAAGTTGTTTATGCTGTTTCCCAAACTTGCAGCCTCGATTACCATCGCCGCCAAAATTGACCGTTTGCTACCACAGTTTGCCACCACAGTCGTATCGCACCTGTACCAGTCTGTATTGGCCGCAGCGTTGCCGCTTGCTTGCAACAGTCATTGCTTCAGGTTTAGACAGGAAACGGGTGATTCTATGAAGAACTGTATAACTTGCGGCAAGACGATAGGTTGGACTTCTTGGCCAAGTGCAAGGCGATAGGGTTGAACTCTGATTACCATTTTTACGCCGCCGTTGCACGCCTCTGTGTGATTGGGCTTCATGTTGGTCATGCCGGATGGCAGCGTCGCATCAACTTCTGAAACGAATTTACAAAATAAACTCTACATCGCAACGTTTCAGAGCCGCCCGCTCAACAAAATTCTTTAGCGATTCAAGAAATACTTCTGTTTCGCCGCTGCTCACCCGGATCCAATAACTTACCAACTCCGGCGCATCCTGCCAGCCGAGCATCACTTCTTCGTCCGGTATTTCCCGTCGCCGCAAACCGGCGTCGTTAAGGATTTGCAACAGGGCGGGAATTTGAGCGTGATCCAAATAGGCTTCATCCCAACTATCTAGTCCGTTACCCGTTTCCGAAACGAAATGCAACTTGTTCAGCGCATCGATAACGCCGAAATGAAACAGTGCCGCATAGACGCGAACGGGTATCGACAGTGATTCATAAATCACATAGTCCGCGTCGGCGAGCCGCACCGCATTGACCGTGCCGGTGCGATAGATTGCAAGGCTGCGGTGATCTTCAACCGATTCGTCGAGAAATACTTTTCGGTATTGACGGGTATCGGGACGTGAATCGGGTTCGATTGACATTGCGGCGATGGGTTCTATTTTTACACGGGATGCAATTGATTGCAATTGGTTAAATTGGCGGGCAAGTTACGAACCGCCGGGCGTTGAGACGCGGGTTGTGCCTACAGACTTTTTCAAAACAATTGAACCGCAATGAAAAAAACGTTTCTCTTTTCCCTGCTGACTTTTTCTTTCCTCGCCGCCGCGCCCGCGATGGCGCAAGACGATCTCGGCAGTCCCCGTCAAACCATACCTTCGAACCTCGATAGTTATTCCGTCTTTCAGGAAGGCGCATTCGGCAATGCCATCACGGGCGGGCTGGGCATCACGACGTTCGGCAACCAACTTTTTTACACGATTAACTTTTCGCCGGAACTCGCCATCGGCAAACTTGGCGTCGGCCTCGATCTCAATCTGCGCATCAGTCAGGACGGCAAACTGCGCGAGGAAGATTGGAACGACGGCGTATCGAGTTACCTGCGCATCATCCGGTATTTGCGCTACGGCTTTAAGAAGGAAGAAATTTATGCGCGGCTCGGACAGCTGGACGCAGCCCGGCTTGGCCACGGGACGATTATGTATCTGTATCAGAACAACTCAAGTTACGATGCGCGCCGGGTCGGCATTGAGTTCGATATGGATTTCAGAGTGTGGGGATTCGAATCCGTTGTGAGTGATGTCTCGACGTTCAACATCGTCGGCATTCGTCCCTACGTGCGTCCGCTGGCAGAGTTGCCGATTCCGATTATCAACGGCTTGGAACTTGGCGCAACGTACGTCGCCGACTTCGACCGCAATGCGAATTTGGTGGCGACGCCGCAAAGCATTTATCCGGCGTCGCAAAACGGGGAGTTTCTTTTTAACTCGGTTCAAGGCGAGCGGAGAGGAAACCTGAGCACCTTCGGCTTAGACCTTGGCTTGCCACTGGTGCGGTTGCCCTTCTTCGATTCCGATTTTTATATCGACTATGTGAAGATCATCGGCTTCGGCGATGGCGCGGCGGTGGGCGTCAGTGCGTCGCTGAAAAATCTGGGCGAGTTCATCACGCTTTCGGCAAAGCTTGAGCACCGCGTCTATGGCGAGCGGTTTCAGATGGGCTACTTCGACGCGCTGTATGAACAAGACCGGCTCAACACCGTTTTTGCAACCAACGATACGACGCAAATCGTCCGCACGCGGGCGAACAATCTGGCGAATTACTCCGCGCCGGGTCCCGGTGTTTATGGTGATTTGGGCGCATCGGTTCTCGGCAAATTGCGTCTCTTCGGAAGTTATCAGCGGCTGTATGCGACGCCGCGCAACGGGCAGTTGCATCTCGGTGCAGGCTTAAAGGATTTAATCCCGAGCGTCATTTTCCGCGCCGATTATTACAAGCGCGATATTGGCTTCGAGACGGATTTGTTCACACTCGATGACCGTAGTTTATCGGTTGTGGAACTCGGATATTACCCGTATCCGTATTTGCTGCTTTCGGTGGTGTATCAATGGACATACACGCCGAACCGCGATGCGGATGAAAACATCATCGGCTATACGCCCGTGCGCCGCTTTGAGCCGCGGGTCTCGTTTAGTTTCCGGTTTTGATTGGAGGGATTTAGGTTTGGTTTTGATTCGGAGAGATGCGATTGTATCTTTGCAGCCTTGAAAATTTCATCTCTTCTTCGGCGTATAGCGCAGCCCGGTAGCGCGCTACTTTGGGGTAGTAGAGGTCGTGGGTTCGAATCCCGCTACGCCGACTCGCTGTCCGCACGACCGCCCCGCCAACAGGGGCGGTTTCGCTTTCAGCCCTTCCGCCTCCTTCAGTCCGCTCATACATCTGCATCAATTCCGCATTCATCGCAGGTACTCGCCGCACATAGCACTGTGCTACCCTTCGCTCCCTGTCCAACACGATTCCCGCTACGCATTGCCGCATCAATAACTTCCGCTCCGCAATCGCGCCGCTCCTGAATCTTTCCTCGAACTCACTCAAATGAGGTGGTACGGATTAGGTTGACACTTTAGTCGCTTGTTATTGGTTAAGATTGTGATAAAAATTGGCTTCAAATTGTGCCGGGCTTTGATAGCCCAACGCCGAGTGCTTCCGCTCCCGGTTGTAATACACTTCAATAAACTCGAAACACTTTACTCTCGCTTCTTCAAGACTGCTGAACCCACCCTTCGGCATCATCTCCGCTTTCATCCGCGAGAAAAATGATTCGGCAAACGCATTATCATACACCTCATCAAGCCTTGTCATACTTTGATCACAGCCCCACGCCGCCATCAATTCTCGCAACCGGTTAGATACATATTGACCGCCACGATCCGAATGCACAATCAATCCCGCCTGCGGCTCTCGGCTCATCAACGCTCGCTTCAACGGCTCAATTACTAAACACTCTTGCATCGTTGCTCCGACTTGCCACCCGGCGATCCGACGCGAATACAAATCCATCCACATCGCCAAGTATCCGAACCCGCCCCCTGTCAAAGGCAAGTAAGTAATGTCCGAAACCCACACCTTGTTTGGTTCAACCGGCAACCCCGCACGCCGACCTTCATTGTCAATGAGCAAGTTCGGGCTGTTGCGTTTGCCATGCCCGCTTTGCGTCGTTCGCGGCACATAACTTCGCGGTTGAATGGCTCGCAACCCCGCAGCCCGCATCAGGCTTGCGACAGCACGCCTGCTGATTTCAAGCCCTTCGCCCTGCAACACCGCCGCAATGCGTCTTGCTCCGTACCGGCATTTGTGCAACTCAAATACTTTTCGCACTCGCTCGCTCAATGTTTGCTTCGTTGCGTTTGCAATAAGCACTTGCCCGGCTTGCTTGCATTTGAAGCGATAGAACGCCGCGCGGCTGACATCCAACACTTTACAAAGTGTTCGTACATCGAAATCAGACCTCAGCACATCGATCACTTCATAGACGACCTTTAACTGCTCTGGCTGAAAATGCCCAAGGCTTTTTTTAGGATGTCGCGTTCGGTCTCGCTCTGCCGCAGCCGCTCGCCTAACCGACGGTTTTCTTCCATCAACCGCTGCACTGCACTCGCTTCATGCTTCCCCGATCCCTTGACAACCGAACCCGGTGATGCGCCGTTTGCAGGTGTGCCGCTCGCCGATGAACCGGCATCGGTCGTTTTGCCACGACGGCTTCGCCAGCGATAAATCACTGTCTCGCTCACGCCCAACGCTTTGGCCACGCGGCTGACCGCCTGTCCGCTTTCAACTAAACTCAACACATGTGCCTTGAAATCTGCGTCATACTGACGCCGTTCCGCTGTTCCTTTTTGCTGTTCCATAGTACAAAGTTACGACTCTTTTCTGTCCCGCTTTTTTGTACCACCTCAGACAACGCCGCTTCGTCAGTGATCTGGGTACCCTTACTTATCCGCTCAATTATCCGGCTGTCCGCTACCTCACTTACGAATCCGCCAACCAAATCTGGCTCACCGTTTCGACCGATAACGGCAACTCTTGGAGCAACGACACGCTTATCGGCAACGGCAAACATCCTTCGCTGGCCGCCAGCAACGGGTCGGCGATGGTCGTTTGGCTCAACCTTGACGGCACTTATCCGCGCATCCATTCCCGCTTCGCTACTCCGCAAACGGCTCCATCTACCATACCCGCGGTCTATCTCAATGCCGTTGAGGTTGTGCCGGTCGGTTTGGGTTATCAACCGACGAACACCGCGCATCCCGTCGTGTGCTACTTGGGTTCATCGCGCGGATACATCACCGTTTATGAAGCCACGCCGGACGGCATTGTTGGCGGCACGAGCGACAACCCTTTTTTGGTGGCGTCGCGCTATTCTTACGTACCCGGTGTGAAATCGGGTAACGCTTATGCGTGGCAGAATCCGGTGCAAGTACCGCAGAGCGGCGTGCAAGGCAGCAATGTATCGCTTCATCCGTCGGCGGATTACAGTTGGACGCCGAGCAGCGAAGGCAACGGTGAAATGAAACTTGTTTGGCAGCGATATGTGGAAGGCAATCCGCCGGTTACGCCTATCGGCACCGCGGCCAACCTGCTCGCGCCGCTGCAATACATCGGGTTGAGTGCCAGCACGGAAAGTATCAGTGATGTTGAGTTCTGGCCAATTGCCCCCGTTTCTATTCAGCCAGACGGCCGCACGAAACGATATTACCGACCTTGTATTGTAACCGATCCAACCAACAGCGAGAAAATAATTGCATGGCACGCGCTGGATTCAGCCAGCAACTCGGCGGTCGTCATGGTCAAAAGTATTCCGGCGAATAATTCTACAACTTCACCGCCGTCGGCGTTCGGGCAGTATTCAAACTGGTTCTCGCCCTCATTGACCTTTGCAACGGACGGTTCGGTGTCGTTGTGGATGGAACGCGGGTCGTTGGCGGTAATGCAAGTG
>JACMJS010000227.1 GCA_014380515.1 Chlorobiales bacterium | reverse complement strand
CACTTGGAACGGTTGTGGTTGTATCCAAAGCCCCGTTGATATAAATCGAAAACAGATTTGTCGCACTGTTGTATGTTCCGGCCACGTGCGTCCACAGGTTATTTTGAATCACGCTGGTTGTCTTACTTGTGAGCCGCGTGACTCCGTTCGTACCCAGTTCCAACCCACCGCTTGTATTGAGCGATAACGCATATTGCCGAAAGCCAGACTCGCTTTCTTTTGCAATCACTCCGGCACGAATCGTCGGCGCTTGCGAGGGGTTCACCCAAGCCTCCAGCGTAAAACTTCCCGTCAGATTTATCGCGGTTGCGTTTTGAAACGATACGCGCGAGGCGCCGTTAAACGCGGCGGCGTTGTTCCAATACAATTGTGCCGAAACCGGCAGCGAAGTAACGAGGTTCATTGCACCGAGTAAAGTGCAAGCGAGTAGTACCAATTTCCATTTCATCAGGTTTTCCCCTTAGATTAAAATTAGATTTTTGAAACCAAGTGTTATGACTAACAGCCGCGAGCGACGCGACCGTTGAAATGTAGGAATTGTAAGAGGAGGTAACATGCTTTGAGGCTGAGAGGCGGGGCAAATATAGAACTTCCCCGCGGCGATGCAACCTTGAAGGAAGAATTTGTGTGCACTTTTTCACAGCGTTTCCACCGGCGGTGGCGAAAAAGTAACGCCAACGTTGGCGAAAAGTAATCCGCTCCGGCGAGAGTTGCGTATTGAATGATAGATTTTGCTGGTTTGGCTTTGGCACACGGTTTGATTGTTATATCAAGTGTAAAAGATGCTCAACTTCTAAGCGTGTATCGAAGGTCTCATCAATCAATCGTCATTCTTTCACCCCGGGGTCTTTTACACAAGTTTTTTCATTGTTCTTTTTTATTGTTTTTGTTTTAGGTGATAAAGGGAGGGTCTGTTAGAGTTTACTCTGGCAGACCTTTTTATTTCGATCCGATCAACTTCACCTTGCCTTCTCCCCAACTTGCCTTATCTTCGTTTTGCCTTCCCAACGATTTTTCAAAACGCTTTCACTTCGGAGGACACTGCCATGACCCTTTCAGAAAAACTTTCCTTCTCAGAAAAACTTCAGGCCGTCGTTTCAAACAAACATCTGCTCAAACATCCGTTCTACACCGCATGGACGGAAGGCCGTTTGACCCAAACGCATCTCGCCCGATACGCCGAACAATATTTTCATCATGTCCTTGCCGAGCCGACCTACCTCAGCGCGATTCACTTCAACACCCCGAGTTTCAACGGCGATCTTTCCGTACGTCAGGAAATTTTAGCCAACCTGATCGGCGAAGAATTTGGCGAGAAAAATCATCCTGCGCTTTGGAAAACCTTTGCGAAAGCCGTCGGCGCAACGGATGAAAGCCTCACGGGTTCAGAGCCGTTGCCGCAAACAGCCAACCTCGTTTCAACTTTCCGCAATCTGTGCTTGAACTCACCGTTCTATGCGGGACTTGCGGCGATGTATGCCTACGAATCTCAGATTCCTGAAATCGCCGCGACGAAAACAGACGGCCTGAAAAAATTCTACGGCCTGACGGACGACGCCAGCGTAGAGTTCTTTACCGTGCACGAACAAGCGGACAAGCATCATTCGCGTACCGAGTTGGAACTCGTGATGCGCTTTGCCGATACACCGCAAAAAGAATCGGAAGTACTCGCCGCCGCCGAAGCCGCAGCGGATGCACTCTGGCTGTTTTTGGATGGCGTCTATGAAACCTACTGCACCGACATCATCGCCGCGCGGGCGAGCGTTTCACTCAACTAGCCTGAAATTAAATTTTCGGGGGCATTTTATTTTGCAAGGGCACGGACGAAATTTCCGTGCCTTTGTGTTTTATCTTGCGGCGAACCTGTTCATCCATACTCTACATTATTTCGAATGCGAATCATTTTTTTCACCGGCAAAGGCGGCGTCGGCAAAACGAGTTCAGCGGCGGCGACGGCGGTACGCTCCGCCGAATGCGGCCACCGCACGATCATCATGTCCACCGACGCCGCGCACTCGCTCGCCGATTCCGTCGGCATCGAACTCTCAAGTCAAGTTCAAACCATCTTGCCGAATTTGGACGCCCTCGAGATCGATCCCTACACCGAACTCAACGACAACTGGGGCGTCATCCGCGATTTCGTCGCGGGCTTTCTCATCACGCTCGGCGCCGATAGTTCCATCGCCGGTGAACTCGCCACCGTGCCCGGCCTCGATGAACTCTTCAGCCTGCTTCGCCTGCGCGAGTTCCATGAATCGGGAAAGTATGATGTGATCATCGTCGATATGGCCCCGACGGGCGAAAGCCTCAGGCTGCTTTCGCTGCCGGAAGTCTTGACATGGCTCTTAAAAATTACGCGCACGCTGGAAAAGTTTATCATCAGTCCCGTGCTGCGGCCAATGACGCGGGTTACGCCCGGCCTCGGCAAAATCGTTGCGTCCGAAAATGTGGCGTCGGTATGGGATCGTTCGCTCGACCGGCTCAAAGACATCCGCGAGATTATGGATACGAAGGCGGTAACCTCCGCCCGCTTGGTGATGAACGCCGAGAAAATGGTGATCGCCGAATCGAAACGCGCGCTGACCTATCTCAGTCTGTACGGCCTGCGCGTCGATGCGGCGATTGTCAATAAAGTCATCCCCGACGACGCCCGCGAAGGCTACCTTTCCGAGTGGCACGCTTCGCAAAAAAAATATCTCGACATCATCGAAAATGATTTTTCACCGATGCCGATTTTCAAAGTGCCGCTCTTTAAAACCGAAGTTACCGGCCTTGAGAGCTTGCGGTTGCTCGCCGAAAAACTTTACGGTGCAAGGGACAGTGCGACGGGCGATCCGTCTCAACTTTTTTATGATGAACTTCCGGTGTCGGTTCGCGTCGTCGATGGCGGACAGTTGCTGCGGTTGAAATTGCCGTTCGCTGCGACGGATAAAATCGATCTCGCTCGTCAGGGTTCAACCTTAACGCTCGGCGTCGGCACGCGCCACCGCGACATCACGTTGCCCGATTCGCTTGCGGGACTTGAACCCAGCGAGGCACAGCATAGAGATGGTTACTTGGAAATTAAGTTCACCGCGCCCCCAGCTTCAATAAACACCGGGCACACAACGGCCAATTCGTCCACACCGTAGCGGCCTCAACAGCGAAAATACTTTGACACGCCGCCCGAATTTTTTACGTTCGTTTGATTCATTTTTGCCTTTGCTTAACGATGAAACAGCAAATACGACCATGCAACTTTGGGAAAGGGTTTTCAACGGTATCCGCAAGTATTATTCCTACACTGAAAGCGGAATGGCGAAAGTCATTGAGGAAGAACACAAGCATAAGTACATGAACAATCTGATCGATATCAGCGATCAGATTATTGCCGCCAATCCGAACTTCATCGATGAAGTCAAGAAGTCTGAGACGGGCTGCTGGATGGATCAGGTTTACGGGACGCACACGTGCGCCATTTGCGACTTCATCGACGACTGTCCGATCAAACTGCAAGAGGACTTCGAAGCCTTTCGCCGTGAGGAAGCAGCGCAGGCCGCCATAGCCGCAACGGTAAACTTGCAACACAAGGCTGGAGACGATCCGTCCGGCGAACGCTGATAGCTCGTTGCTGAGATTGAACTGCTGCGTTGTATGTTACATTTGCCCTGAACATTTGGCGAAGCGAAATCAATCATCGCAGGCGAGACCCATTATCGCAAGCGTGCACCTATCAATTATAATTTTCTCATGCCCATCGATCCCGTGAAGACGGTCGTCCTGACGGATTCGACTGCCGATCTCCCGCCACACGTTCTCAAAGAGCAAAACATCAAAGTAATCCCGATGACGATCACCGTCGATGGCCGTAAATACACCGACGGCTTTGACTTGACGACGGATTCATTTTACAAGTTGCTCGAAAAAATCTCCGACGCCCCAACCACCGACCCGCCGTCCGTCGAACAGTTCACCGAAATTTATGGCAACCTGCTTTCGGAATACGATCAAATTCTTTCGATTCACGTGTCGTCGCGGCTGAGCAAAACGTTTTCGAACGCGCGCGAAGCCGTCGTGCACGGCTCGAAATTTTTCCGTGAAGTGCGCATGAAAAACAAGCGATTTCATCCTTACCGGGTTCGGGTGGTGGATTCGCAGCATGTTTCCGGCGGCTTGGGGATTGTGGTCATACGGGCGGCGGAAGCCCTGCGGCAAGGCCATAATTTCGGAGAAGTTTATGGCGCGGCGGAAGACATGCACAAGCACGTGCATTATATCTTTACGCTCAAAGATTTGAAATATATGCGCCGCAGCAACCGCGTTCCGGCGATGAGTTACGTGCTCGCCAAGATGATTGATCTCAAGCCGATTATTGAAATGGATAAAGGCGTGCTCTCTTCCATCGACCGGGTGCGCGGCTACGAACAAGCCGTCGAGAAAATTCTTGAACATTTTAATACGCACAAAGCCGCGCAGCGCAATGACCGTATCATAGTTGTCTATGCAGGACACGCAGCCTTGCAACAGGAAAATCTTTCGCTGGTTCGCATCGTGAAGGCGATTCGAGATCGCGGCTTTCAAGTTATTGAATCGACCGTCGGCCCGACCATCGGTACGCACTGTGGCCCTGAAGCCATCGGCATTGCTTACTACAGCGCGTAGTCCTTCCATCATTTTCCACATCGATTCGAAAAAAATTTTCACTACGGTCTTGGATTTCTCCGCCCACTTCTGCAAGTTAGACGAAATCTAAATAAAGGCTCACATCCATCTATCTCATATCATGCCGCATCATCACTCATTTTTTCCTGCGCGCTTCACAGCCGTTGCCCTATCGCTCGCTCTGTTTCTCGTTTCACTTTTTTTCAATCACGCTTTGGCGCAAGAGCGCGGGGGCGACAGTTTAAAAACTTACACTGCGCCCGAAGTTGAAATTCAAGGCAGCCGTCTTTCACCGAACCGTCCGATCAAAGACATCAGCGGCACGGGGCTTTATGCGGGTAAGAAGACGGAAGCCATTGATCTCAATCTCATCGGCGGCAACTTCGCGCTCAACAACACGCGGCAAACGTTTTCGCGCTCGGCGGGAATTTTTGTGTGGGAACAAGACGGCGGGGGTATTCAAGCAGGCATCTCAACGCGCGGCCTCAGTCCGAACCGTTCGTGGGAGTTCAACACGCGGCAAGACGGCTACGATATTGCGTCCGATCCGTTCGGTTATCCCGAAGCCTACTACGCGCCGCCGTTCGAATCGCTGGAGCGGATCGAGATTGTTCGCGGCTCGGCGTCGCTGCAATACGGCCCGCAGTTCGGCGGCCTCTTGAACTACATCACCAAATCCGCGCCGCGGGATAAATCACTCGCCGTTGAAAGTTCACAAACCGGCGGCTCGTTCGGCTACTACTCCACCTACACCGCACTCGGCGGCACACAGGGCGGACTTTCTTACTACGGCTACATCGACTTCCGCCGCAGCGACGGGCTTCGCGCGGGCAGTGGCTTCACACAATACACCGGCTATCTGAAATTGGGCTATGCACTTTCGCCTGCCGATGTGATCAGTCTTTCAGTGATGCGCGCGGATTATCAACTGCGCCAACCGGCGGGGCTGACCGAAGCGCAATACGACGAGAACGCGCGGCAATCGTTTCGAACGCGCGATTGGTTCGGCGCACCATGGCTGATGCCTGTGTTGACTTACGATCATACCTTTTCCGAAAAATCCCGTCTTGGGTTTAAAGCCTTTGGTTTAATCGGTTCGCGCAATAGCATCGGGCTGAACACAAGCACCACGATTGCGGACAGCGGCACGAACCGGCGGCGCGTCAATGCGGATAACTACCGCAACATCGGTTCGGAACTACGGTTCGTTTCGGAGTTCTCCCTTTTTGGCCGCGAGAACAATGCGGTCGCGGCGGGGCTTCGTTACTCGCGCGGCAACACCGAACGCGATCAAGGCCGCGGCACGGACGGTTCAGCCTTTGACATCACCTTCGTTGCACCGAAGACGCGCGATTTAGAATTTGTGGTGAATAATGCCGCAGCGTTCATCGAGACAAAGATTTCAATTTCGAAAGATGTCGCGCTTTCGCCCGGCGTTCGACTTGAAAACATTCAGAGCACGGGTTCAGGCACATACACCGCCGAGAAATCTTCGAGCAGTTCAGCGGCGTTTGATACTTCGGACGCGTTGCAAACGGTTGATAAAACAGCGTCCGAGACGGTGCCGCTGTTCGGGCTTGGCGGCAGTGTTCGCGTTTCATCGCAGTCGGAAGCATACTTCAATGTGGTGCAATCGTATCGTCCCGCGATTTTTTCGGCGCAGTTTCAAAATGACGGTGTACCCGTCGATGCGAATCTCAAAGCCTCACGCGGCGTGAATGCGGACTACGGCGTACGCGGAACGGCGGGCGATTTTTTCTCGTACGACGTCAGTCTGTTCTTTTTGTTTTATGACGACCGTGTAGCCGTTGTGAACGGTGTCCGCACCAATGCCGGTCAAAGCGAACACTACGGCATTGAGTCGTATGCGGAGCTAGATTTGCTGCGGCCCTTTGGCGGCAGAGCGTTTGCAATGAACGCGGGTTCGCTCTCGCTCTTTACGACTGCCGCATATACTTCGGCGCGATACACGCGCGGGCCTGCGGCGGGCAAGGAAGTTGAAGACAGTCCCGATTGGATTGTGCGCGGCGGATTGTCGTATCGCTCGGCGGATAAAGAAGGCCGCTTCACGGCGTCGTTGCAAGGCAGTTATGTGAGCGAGACGTTTAGCGATGCAAGCAACACGCTCTTTCAGGCGAACGGTCAGCAAGGCCGCATTCCGCCGTACGCCGTGTGGGATTTGAGTTTGCGGGCGAAGGTGCTGGCGTTTGCAAGCGTAGAACTTTCGGTCAACAATCTGTTCGACCGCCGTTACTTTACGCGCCGCGCGACCGGATACCCTGGGCCCGGCATCGTGCCTGCGGAGAGCCGCAATGTTACGGGCGGCATCCGATTCACCTTTTAATTTGCATCCGAGATTTGCGACGCCTATTCGGACTATCTCTTGATAGTGCAGCGATGTTGTAGAAAGCGTCATCGGTATTTATTTTTGCAGCGTCTTCATATCAAACTCAATACTAAAATCTAACCGGACGCTTTATGCCAGCACCACAGTATGACAAGGCCGCTATCGTAGCGATGCTGAACAAGATTTTAGAAATGGAACTCGCCGGCGCGGTTCGATACACGCACTATTCGCTGATGGTTTATGGCTATGGCCGCATTCCGATTGTCGCGTGGCTACGCTCGCAAGCGAGCGAATCGATGATGCACGCGCAGCAAGCAGGCGAACTGATCACCACGCTTGGCGAACATCCGTCGCTCGCCATCGGACCGCTCTTAGAGACGCACAACCACGACATCGGCGCGATCTTGCGCGAGTCGCTTGAAAATGAAAAGACCGTGCTGGATCATTACTACGATTTGCTTGCACTCTCGCGGGATAAATCGGTGATGATCGAGGAATACGCGCGGCAAATGATTTCGCAGGAAGAATTGCATTTGGGCGAAGTCGATAAAATGCTTCGCAACCCGGGCGACGTCGCCGCCTTCGCCGATGCGTCGGATCAACACAACGGAAAGCGGTAATTTCTTTTCATCGAAATACAAAAGCCCAATCGAAGTGATTGGGCTTTTTCATTGTAGAAATGTTGTCCCGTTTCTAAGACGCATTTTCGTTTTGGCCGAGATCGGTATCAAGGACGGAGAATCCGACGACGATGCCTTTGGCGGTATGAACGACAATATCCCCCGCGTCGATCACGGTTTCATTCGGCTCGATAAAAAAACTGCCGTCGGCTTCTTCATCGGGATTGAAACTGATGTGCAGCGCACGGTCAGCCGCATCGTAAATGAACCGGAAATGTTCATAGTGCAGCGAGCGGAGCGGCTCGGTGCTTCGAATGAGGTTTAAGATTTTTTCTTCGGTCGTCATCTCTCGTCTTACTCGAATTGACTGAGCATGCGCACGTCGTTTTCAAAGAATACGCGAATATCATCCACGCCGTAGCGCAGCATCGCCGTGCGTTCGACGCCCATTCCGAAAGCATAACCGCTGTAGATTTCGGGATCGATGCCGCAGTTGCGAAGCACGTTCGGATGCACCATCCCGCAACCCAGAATTTCCAACCAGCCCGACTGCTTGCAGACTTTACAGCCCTTGCCACCGCAGATGTAACAACTCACATCCGTTTCCGCCGAAGGTTCGGTGAAGGGAAAGTAACTGGGTCTGAACCTGAGCTTGACCTCGCTACCGAACATTTGTTTGGCGAAAGAATAAATCGTCGCTTTTAAATCCGCGAAGGTTACGCCGGTATCCACATACAGTCCCTCGATCTGGTGAAAGACGCAGTAACTGCGGGCACTGACGGCTTCGTTGCGATACACCTTGCCCGGACAAATCACCCGTATCGGCGGCTTTTCGGAAAGCATCGTTCGCACTTGCACCGGCGATGTGTGCGTGCGCAACACAACATCATCTTTTCCCGATTCGCCTTTTCCCGATTCACTTTTGCGAATGAAAAACGTGTCTTGCATATCGCGGGCGGGGTGACCAGCGGGAAAGTTGAGTTTCGTGAAGTTGTAGTCGTCGAGTTCGATTTCCGGTCCGCTGCGCAGTGTGAAGCCCATGCCATAAAAAATCCGCTTCATATCGGAAAGCACTTTTTGAACCGGATGTTCGGCGCCGAGAAACTGCCGCCGCCCGGTCAGCGTGAGGTCGATTAAACTTTCTTCGGCGGGTGCGTTCGAAGTTGCGGCTTTGGCGGATTCTAATTTTTGTTCGGCGAACCGCTTGAGATCGTTGAGCATTTTGCCGACGCTGCCTTTCTCTTCCTTCGGCACGGATTTCAACTCATCGAAGAGCGTGGCGATGACGCCTTTGCGGACAAGGAATTTCAGGCGGTAGGCTTCCGCGTGGGCTTCCGAACCATTCAAATCGAACGCTTCGACTTCCGCTTTTATTTTTTCAATCTGCTCTTGCATCACTCCCAAATCTTGTTGTCATAAAAATACGAACGCCGCGCTGCACAACATTGGTGAGGCGGCGTTTCCAGAATGACGATGCGTTCCGGGTTTAATGCAGAGCCGCCTTGACGACGGCGGCAAACGCAGCCGGGTCTTTGACGGCGATTTCCGCAAGCACTTTACGGTCAATCTCAATCGCTTTGACTTCCATCGCGCTGATGAGTTTGGAATACGTCGTGCCGTTCAAGCGCGCGGCGGCGTTGATGCGCACAATCCACAGCGAGCGGAAGGTGCGCTTTTTGACTTTGCGGTCGCGGTAAGCGAACTGTCCCGCTTTATCGACGGCGTGTTTGACGGTCGTGAGCACGTTGCCGCGATGACCCCAAAATCCTTTAGCTTTTTTTAAGATGCGTTTGCGCCGTGCACGGGAGGCAACGGCATTTTTTGCGCGTGGCATTGTTTAAAATCGTTTAGAAGTTGTAAAAAAATTTGGCCAATGGGATCAATCCGTTACGCCAGAATCATGCGCTTGATTTTTTTCGACTGCGTGCTATCGACGAGCGCCGATTGATGCAGGCCGCGCACTTTCTTGCGTCCCATCTTCGAGTTGATGTGCGCGCCGTAGGCTTTCTCGCGCTTGATTTTTCCTGAACCGGTCGCTCTGAACCGCTTGCTTGCGCCGCGGTGCGATTTCATCTTTGGCATTGTTTGTCGCTATTTAAATTTTTAAGTGTTCCTGTAAATTGAATTTTCTTGGGCTGAAGGTTTTATTCTTTCTCTTCGGCCTTCTGCTTTTCTTTCTCTTGCATCTTGCGGGCGCGTTCGGCTTTGTCTGCCGCCGCCGCGGCTTCCTCGCGGGCTTTGTCCTGCAATTCCGTTTTCTTCATCGCATCGATCTTTACACGGTCGGGCACGTAGTAGATGTAAAGATTTTTGCCTTCGAGTTTCGCCGGCCCCTCAGGCTTTCCGACGCTGGTGAGCCGTTCGGTTAAGCGTTCGATCAGCGCGAAGCCTTGATCTTTATAGACGATAGCGCGTCCGAGAAAGACAATCGTCGCGCGGACTTTATCGCCCTTCATCAGAAATTCCTGCGCGTGCATCGCCTTGAAATCGAAGTCGTGTTTGTCGGTGTTCGGATGGAAGCGCACTTCCTTCAACGCCGAAACATGTTGATTCTTTTTTTGCTCTTTATCCTTCTTGCCGATTTCATAGATGTACTTTCCGTAGTCCGTGATTTTGCAAACCGGCGGATTGGCGTTCGGCTGAATCTCCAAAAGGTCGAGTCCCTGTTGCTGTGCGGAGCGAAGCGCATCCTGCGTGTCCATTACTTTTTGTTCGCCATCGGGGAAAAGCACCCGCACTTGCGGCGCCCGAATATCCCGATTGACTCTGATGTTTTTATCCATTCCGTTTGAATGATATGTTGTTAAGAATTTAAAATCCGTTTTGTTTTTCTATCTGTTATTCCGGCTTGACCGGAATCCCTCTTGCAAATCAAGAGGATTCCCGACGCGACGGGAATGACACAAAAGAAATAATTTCATTTCTTCGCGGCGATTTCTTCTTTCAGGTCTGCAACGACTTCATCCACCGGCTTCGACCCTTTATCGCCTTCCTTGTGGCGCCTCACGGAGACGCTCACAGCGGCTTTTTCCTTTTCGCCGATGATGAGCATGTAAGGCGTCTTCATCACCTCGGCGTCGCGGATTTTCTTGCCGATCTTTTCGCTGCGGTCATCGAGCTCCACACGGATTTTTTCCTGTTGCAACTTCGCCGCAACTTCCTTCGCGTAGTCCATCACCGCGTCCGTTACAGGCAACACCGCGACTTGCACCGGCGCGAGCCACAGCGGAAAATCGCCCGCATAGTTTTCGATCAGCACGCCGATGAACCGCTCCATCGATCCGAACGGCGCGCGGTGAATAATTACGGGGCGATGCTTTTGTCCGTCGCTGCCGGTATAAGTCAGATCGAATCGCTCGGCCATGACGTAGTCGACTTGCACGGTGCCCAACTGCCACTTGCGTCCGATGGCGTCTTTGACGATGAAATCAATCTTCGGGCCGTAAAACGACGCTTCACCGATGCCGACGAAATAATCGAGATTCATTTTATTCGCCGCTGCCTGAATCGTGTGCTGTGCTTTTTCCCAGAGATCATCTGAACCGGCGTACTTCTGTTTGTTGCCGGCGTCTCGGAACGAAAGCCGGGTTTGCACTTCCTTGAAGCCGAGCGTTGAAAAGACAAGTTGTGTGAGGTCAATGGCGTCGCACATTTCGTCGAGCAACTGATCTTCGCGGCAATAAATGTGCGAATCGTCCTGTGTAAATCCGCGTGCCCGCGTCAGGCCGCTGAGTTCGCCCGATTGCTCGTAACGATAGACCGTGCCGAACTCCGCCAGTTTTACCGGCAGGTCGCGGTAGCTGCGCGGCTTGGCGTCATAGATTTGGTGATGATGCGGGCAGTTCATGGGCTTGAGCAAATACTGTTCTTTCTTGCCCGTCTCGTCCTCGAAATCAATCGGCGGAAACTGCGACTCTTTGT
>JACMJS010000226.1 GCA_014380515.1 Chlorobiales bacterium | reverse complement strand
TGGGCGATGGCACCGGCGGTTTCACAAACGCCGCAGATGTAAGCGTTGGCATAAAACCGCACGGTATTGCGCTGGTCGATATCAACAAAGACGGTAAAGTGGACCTTCTAACCGCCAATCAGGATGATGAAAATGTCTCTGTGCGCATGGGCACCGGCACGGGTGCTTTCACCGGCAGCACCAACATCCCTATCGGTAAGAAGCCGCAGAGCGTGGCGACCGGAGATGTCAATGGAGACGGGAAACTGGATTTCGTCGCGTCTAACTACGATGATGGCAATGTGAGTGTTGCCCGCGGCGATGGCAACGGCCTCTTCCCGACAAGGACGACGGTCGCTGTCGGTACGAAACCGACGGGTGTTGCACTTGCTGACATTGACAACGACGGCGATTTGGATTTGCTTGTTGCCAACGAAGGCAGCAACACGGTCTCGGTGCGGCTCGGCAACGGCGCAGGAGCTTTCACCGGCAGTACCAATATCAGCGTCGGTTCGTACCCATCGAGTATTGTGGTTGAAGATGTCAACAACGATGGCAAGATTGATTTCCTGACAGCCAACATGAACGCCGACAATGTATCCGTGCGGCTTGGCAACGGCGCTGGCGGCTTTGCAAACTCGCAAACCGTTTCCGTAGGCTCCAAAACATACTGCGTCAAATTGGCCGATGTCAATGGCGACGGCAACTTGGATTTCCTCACAGCCAATGAAGGCGGCGGCTCCGTCAGCATTGCGCTCAATGCCGCTGCACCGGTCGCAGGATGGCTTCCGGCATCAATGCCGGGCAACCCGTCATCATCGTTCAATTCAATCGCAGCAAACGCTCAAGGCTCGGTAACAATGGTAGGCGACAGCGGGCAGATTTATGTTTCACCGGATGGCGTAAACTATGTGGCCACCGCCCCAGATTACGCGGCCTTGGGATTCGCCGTCCCACCGGATCTGAAATCCGTTACAATCGGCAGCGACTTCGCTCCGTCGGCAGCCCGTAAAGGCAGCGGCATATCAGGCACGAACGGGTTCGGATCGGCGGTGGCGGTCGGCGTCGGCGGCACGATTTTGCGCAGTGCCGATGGCGGCGAAAGCTGGACGCAATCCACAAGCAGCACCTCGGGTGATCTATTATCAGTTGCATCTTCAGACGGTAACGCAGCTAAGGGCAACGCTGCATCAGGCACAAACGGATTCGGATCGGCGGTGGCGGTCGGCGTCGGCGGTACGATTCTGCGTTCAGAGGATCAAGGCCAAACGTGGCAAACGACAAACAATACAGGCAGCACAGCCACGCTGAACAGCGTCGCTCTTTCCGAGGATTTCGTTAGTGCGGTGAGCAAAGGCAACAGCGCATCCGGCACACAGGGCTTCGGATCGGCAGTAGCGGTCGGTGTCGGCGGCACAATTCTGCGAAGCGACGATGGCGGTCAAAGTTGGATAAGCGTTCCTGCCACTGAATCTCGCACCTTGACTTGTATCGACTATTCAGGCAACAGTGCCGCGAAGAACAACGCTGCATCAAGCACGAATGGATTCGGATCGGCGGTGGCGGTCGGCGTCGGCGGCACAATTTTGCGAAGCGACGATGGCGGTCAAAGTTGGATAAGCCTCAGCCAGAGCTTAAATGTGTATAGCGATCTACAGGGTGTAGATATGGTAGATCAAAATACGTGGTATGTATGCGGCGAGCATGGCATCATCTACAAAACAACCAACGCCGGTGCGACATGGCGGCAACAGGCGTCGCAAACCACTCAGACGATGAACGCTATGGTTATTCTGCCGGGTGGCGGCGGCGCAATCGTCGGCGACTATGGCACTGTATTTCGGTTCGGCAACGGCAGCCTTGCCACCGGTGGAGATCAACCTACAAGCGTGGCACCCGCAGCCTTTACGCTCTCGCAAAATTATCCCAACCCGTTCAATCCCAGCACCACAATTCGCTACAGCCTTCCCGCAGCCAGCGACGTCAAACTGAAAATTTATGATGTGCTTGGAAAAGAAGTTGCCACGCTCGTCAATGAACGCAAAGCCACCGGAACTTACACCGCCAACTTCAACGCGGCTCAATTCGCAAGCGGCGTCTACTTCTACCGTCTGCAAGCGGGAACAGCCGTGCAAACGAAAAAGATGCTGCTCGTCAAATAGCTTGCAGCATCACGCTCATTAAGTAACTTGTAACCGCACACTCACTAAGGTAAACTTGATAACCAAACCGGGGAAAACATCATGGCAAATACTTCGAAGAAATCTCAAAACTATGTCGAGACCGCGATGCACGAAATGAAAACAGGGAAGTTGGAAAGCGGCGGCGGCGACAAAGTAACCGATGCCAAGCAAGCCATCGCCATCGGACTGGCCGAGGCGCGTAAGGCCGGCGCAAAAGTACCGCGAAAAAAACCGGAGCAACACCGCGAAACGGGAAAAGCGAAAAGCCAAACACGCGGCATGATGGCCAAGTCAAGTCCTAAAAGAACTTCCCGGTGAACCCGGCTCACACGGCCTGCTCAAAAAACATTTCGCTCGAAAGCATTTTTAAAAAGCGTCCCGAAAAACGGGACGCTTTTTATTTCGACTCACCCAAGTCCGCTCCCCCCTTTGTTAAAGGGGCTGCGGGGTTTGACAAAATTTCAGGATGCGTGTCGCTCCCCGGTCATCCGGCACGCCAGAAACGTTACACCTGACTTGACCGGTTTCTTTGTAACTTCCGAAAACTTTCAGATTTTCAACGGATTCTTCAAACGGCATAATCTTTGCCATACAGCGCATAGCGCGATACACTCACGTACATTTTGCTTGCAGTAACCGATGGCCAGAGATTTAAACGAACGCGAAAAAGATATTCTTGAACTGATCATTCAAAAATTCATCCTGACGGCCAGTCCCGTCGGCTCGCGGTTTCTTTCCAAACGCTCCGACCTCGGCCTTTCCGACGCAACGATCCGCAACGTCATGTCCGATCTCGAGGACGAAGGCTACATCACCCATCCGCACACCTCGGCAGGCCGCATCCCGACGGACAAAGGCTACAAATTTTATGTGAGTTCGATGATGCGCGTCGGTGCATTGCCGCAAAGCGAACGGTTGCGAATCGATCAAAACTTCGATCTGTCAAATCCGTTTCAATCGGGCGACATCATGCGCGAGTCGTCGAAGATTTTAGGGAAACTCTCGAACCAAATCGGCATCGTGCTTTCGCCGAAACTGTCGAAAGGTATTTTTGAAAAGTTGGAAATCGTTGCGATCTCCAGCGTGAAAGTGATGGTGATTATCGCGGTGCGTTCGGGATTGGTGAAAACAATCATGCTCGAAGTCCGCTCGGAAATTTCGCGGCAAAAGTTAGATTCGCTCGCGGCGTTTCTCAATGAACGCCTCGCCGGTTTGTCGCTTGAGGAAATTCATTTGTCGTTCGCCGCCCGCGTCAGCGACGGTATCGATGAAACCGGTCTCGTGCGCGTCTTCATCGATCAGGCGGAAAAACTTTTTGAAGATCAGCCCGTGGATGGCCGCTTGCACTTTGCCGGAACGGAAAATATTCTCGCGCAGCCGGAGTTTGAGCAGCCGGAAAAAATCCGCGGCGTCATCGAGATGATTCAGAACGAAGACATCATCGTGCATTTGCTTGAGGAGTCGCAGCAACTGGCCGGCAGCGGTTTCGCGCCGATTGAAGGCGTACGCGTCATCATCGGCAAAGAAAACCGGATCAGCCGCATCAAAGATTGCAGCATTATCACCGCGCAATATTCCGTCGGCGAAACCGAAGGCACGGTAGGCGTCATCGGCCCGACGCGAATGGACTATGCTAAAATCGTCCGCGTGATCGACTACATCGCCAAGCGGCTTTCGGCTGCGCTCAATCCGGCGCCGTAAGTTGCAATCGCAATCAACGTCGTTTCAAACACCTAAAAGCAACACTTAAAATTTAGAACAAGAAAATGCAAGAGAGCGAACTCAAAGATCAAAACGAAAACGAATTGAATTCACCGCAGAACAACGCTGAAGCCTCGTCAGATAAGGGTTCAGGGGAAGTCAAGGCGGAACTGTCGCCGGAAGAAAAAGTCATACAGGCGGAAAAAGACAGTCTGTTTTACAAAGATCAGTTTTTGCGTAAAGCGGCGGAGTTTGAAAATTTCCGTCGCCGCAAGGAAGAGGAAGTCGTGCGTCAAAAACTGTTCGCCGAAGAATCGATCATCAAGTCGCTGCTTCCCGTCATGGACGACATTGGCCGGGTGCTCAAGAACTCCGAAAAATTTCTCGCCGATAATCCCGGTGCCGAACAGTTTGTGGGCGGCGTGCGGCTCGTGCAGCAAAAGTTTTTGCGCACACTCGAGGAACGCGGTGTGAAAAAATTTGATACGCTCGGAAAAAAATTTGACGTAGAGTTTCACGACGCTCTGACGCAAGTCGAACACGGCGGCGCGGATTCCGATACCGTTGTTGAAGAATATGAACCCGGCTACACCTTGCACGAAAAAGTAATTCGCCACGCCAAGGTTGTAGTTGCCAAGTAAGTTTTTACAAGTCAAAACATTTAGACAGTCAGAATGGCACAGAAGCAAGATTATTACGACATCCTTGGCGTCGGGCGAACGGCCAGCACCGACGATCTTAAGAAAGCGTATCGCAAACTGGCGATGCAGCATCACCCCGATAAAAATGCGGGCAACAAAGCGGCTGAGGAAAAATTCAAAGACATCAGCGAAGCCTACGAAGTTCTGAGCGACGACAACAAACGCCGCCGTTATGATCAGTTCGGACATGCGGGCGTCGGCACGTCGGCAGCGTCGGAAGGCGGCAATCCATATGCCGGAAGATCGGGCGATGTGAATGATATTTTCAGCGCGTTCAGCGATCTGTTCGGTACGGGTGCGGGCGGTTTCGGCGGCTCCCCGTTTGACGATGCGACCGGTACAGGTGCATCGGGCGGGCGGACACGCGGCACGCGGCGACGCGGGATGCCGGGATCGGATATGAAAATCAAACTCAAACTCACGCTTGAGGAAATCGCCGTCGGCGTCGAGAAAACATTGAAGGTCAAAAAGATTAAAACCTGCGAGACCTGTAGCGGCTCGGGATCGAAGAACGGCGAATATGAAACCTGCAAAACCTGTTCGGGTTCAGGCGAAGTGCGTCAAGTGTCGAAAACAATGTTCGGACAGTTCGTCAATATCTCCGCGTGCCCGACTTGCGGCGGCGACGGGCGCGTCGTCAAGAACAAGTGCGAAACCTGCAACGGCGATGGCCGTGTGGCGGGCGAAGCGACGATCAAAGTCAACATCCCCGCAGGCGTTTCGGAAGGCAACTACATTCCGCTGAAAGGGCAGGGCAACGCGGGACAGCGCGGCGGACCGGCGGGCGATTTGCTCGTCGTGATCGAAGAAGCCGCGCACAAATATTTCACCCGGCACGGCGACGACATCATCTATGATTTGCAACTCTCGTTTCCCGACGCGGTGCTCGGTACAAAATCCGAAGTCCCGACGCTCGGCGGCTCGGCACTCGTGGAAATTATTCCCGGCACGCCCTCGGGGAAAATCATCCGGCTGCAAGGCAAAGGTCTCGGACATCTGAACAGTTACGGCAAAGGGGATTTGCTCGTCCGCATGAATCTGTATGTGCCCGCGCGCGTCAGCGGCCACGACCGCGAGATGCTCAGAGAGTTGCAGAAATCCGAAAATATGTCGCCCCGCAAAACCGGCGACAAAAATTTCTTCGAGAAAGCCAAAGACATTTTCGGCTAATAGATTTTGTGCGAAGGCTCGTATCAACAGGGGCGGCCATCTACAGCGGGTGGCCGTTCCATTTTAAATGAACCGTTATGCCGTTGCTGACTTGGAAAAACGCCGAAGAAATCGGGTTGCAACTTTGCGAGAAATTCCCCGACCTCGATCCGCTCGCGGTGCGATTCACCGACTTGCACCAAAAAATCACGTCGCTTCAGGATTTCACGGACGAAGGGGCAAAGTCCAATGAAAAAATTCTGGAGGCGATTCAGATGGCATGGTACGAAGCGTGGAAGGACAATCAATAAACATATTTCCATGTAGGGGCAACCCTTGTGGTTGCCCTGAAAGACGGACAACCACAAGGATTTGCCCCTACGATTGCGCTGCGGTGGCTTTTTCGAAAATTTCATCCGCAAACCTGACGGGGCTTTGCGGATTATTTTTTTCGGTCATGCCGAAAATTTTATCGGCGATGACGTTGTGCCGCAGAAGGCGGGCGGTGAATTGCGGCTTGTAGAGCAGTTCGGCGGTCAGTTCGGGGCCGCCGCAAATGATAAAGAGGGCTACCTTTTTGCCGAGCATGGACTTGAGCAAGTTGCTGCGGCCAAAAGCCTCGGTAAGATTGGGTGAGGGCGTGAAGTTGTAAATCGGCGAACCGAGAATGATGACATCGAACTCGCTGAGAAAACTATAATCGGCGAGCGGCGGTGTTTTGGCTTTTTCGATATAGACGCCTTTGGCGGCCAGCGTCTCGCCGATGCTCGTGATGATGCGGTCGGTGGTGCCGCCTTCCGAGAGCGCGTCGTAAAGAATAATCGCTTTCATGGTGGTTAAGAGTGTTATTTAAAGAAGCCGGTAGCGTCGGAAAGATTATAGAGCCGCTCGACGATTTTGCGTCCGAAGTGCGCGGCAAGTAAGATCGGATGTTCCGCCGCGTTCGGTCGCATTCGAATGAGCGTCGTGATGGCGGTGAACCGGATGAGAATCGCCGCGAGAAAAATCCAGTGATACCCGCCGAGGGTCAATGTATATCGCGGCAATGTGAAGATCGTAATGAACGAACCGCTGATTAAATCCGCAACCGTACCGCCGAGCAAACTCGCTGCAAAAAATCCGATGCCGCTCGTCAGGCCGTACCACGCGAAGTAATACGTGCGGCCTTGCTTCGGACTCTCCGCGAACTGTACGTCCATCGTCGCAAGTTCCAAACCCACCATCGCTACCGCGCTCACACAGGCGTCAATCCACACCGGCAATAAAAAAGTCGGCGTTGCGAAGAGCCACAAAAACGGCGTCAGGCCGACGATGACGGCGGAAAGTTTCAGTACCGCCACCGCGCCGAAACGATCGATGATGCTGCCCCATACCGGATTCATAATCACGCGGCCAAGCGTAATGATGATCGTATAAAATCCGATTTGCAAGTAACTCATCTTCAGCACCGTGATCATCTGCGCGGTATAAAATACGGCTGCGATGCCCGTGCCCGCATTCCAAATAAGAAAGAACAACAGCAACGGACGGAACAGGGCGTTACGGAGCGGTGCGAGCAGCATCTCCCGCGGATCCGCGGCGGGCGTGGGTTTGAAGGGCGGTTCGTATTGTTCCTTGAACAAAAAAATCGTAACCGCGCCGAACGCCGAGGCGACGAGGAACATCACCGCGAAGCCGTGTTGCGGCGGCAGGTTCAACTCAGGATCGCGGAAAACATCAAGCACCGTCGTCGTCGTCAGGGTCGCTGCGACGCTCACCATCGCCATTACCGACAACCGGAACCCGAAATACTTCGGGCGCACCGCCGAAGGAATCAAATCGCCCGCCCACGACATCCAGCTGTTGTTGAGAATCATTCCTGATACCGAACTGACGAACACGATGATACTGAACAGGCTCAATTGAAGTTTGGGCGGCAAGGGCAGAAAAAACGTCGTCAGCGCGGGCACGATCCATAGCAGCCGGTTGAGCGCGCCGAAAATTAAACTGATACGCTTGCGATTCTGGTAACGCTCGACCAAAAACGCGCCGACGAGTTGGAACACCCGCGCCAGAAACGTCAGGCCGCCGATGAATGCGATCACTTTGTTCGTCGCCGAAAGTGATAAAGCAAAAGCCGTCAGGTACGGCACATCGGTAATGACGCTGAACGCATTGGCGAAACAGCCTTCCCAAGTAGAGACCGTAATCCCGCTGCGGACGGGCGACGGCGGGCGGATGGGTGCGGAGCGGAACATAGCCGGAATGTTTGAGAAACGGTTCTCCCCGAGGTGAAATGAAAATCTTATCGCAGAAAAATGAGCATCGCAATATAAATCCCGAAATGCAAAGCGATAAGTATCCAGAGCGGCCGGTATGAAGGATCAAGAAAGCCGCGCAGGTTTGCTTTCAATTGCAGCACGAGATCGTTCGTCGCAACGGCGGGATCGGAAAGATCGATGCGCATAAACGCCGCCGTTAGAAACATCGAGAGCTGCGCGCCAAGTGTTTGTTGAACGCCCCGCGCGAAAACGCCGGAGTGCGATGTCGTCAGGCGTTCCGCCGCCGACAGAACGATTTTCTGCATCGTCCCCGTTTTTTCCAACGCCTTCTTGCCGAGCGTATTGTTACTCACCGCCGTCATTGCGCCTTGCACGACGTCGCGGGCGAACGCTTCAAGCTGTGCGTTATCTAAAAGTACTTGCCCGATGGTTTTGAGCAGCCCGATTTGCACGGCGAGAAATCCATACAGAAACGGTGCGGCGATGAACGGCAAAACCGAAAGTACGTAAAGCAACCACGAAAAAGAGCTGAGCCGGAAGGCGTGCAGCAGTTGCGCGTGCAGCGTGTAAATCATCATCGCGGAAATCACCGCACTTAAAAATCCGTAGAGAAACACCCGTCCGCCGACCTGCCACACCGCGTTCAGTCCGATCCCGATTGCATTCTTTGCCGCGCCGCCTGCGTTTTGAATCAGCGAGGGTTTCTCTTCATTCGTCATCTTCGCCGTGAATTAATTTCAATAAAAACTTGTAAAACCACCGGTCATAAATACACGCGAATCATCTCCCGCCAGAACGGCCAATCGTGGCCGGTATGGTTGCCCCAGACGTCGCATTGATGCCAGATGTTTTTATCCCACAGTTTCTGCGAAAGTTCCAGCGTCGTTCTGCGGCAGACGTCAATATCCCAATCGCTCGTTACAAGTTTAAAATCAATTTGGCGAATGCGCTCAAGATCATCGTGGTTGTGCAGGTTCGGCACATATGCGAGCGGCGCATTGAAATAAACTTCCATGCCGCCGCCGTTGGTATTGCCTACCATGCCGTAGCCGCCCGAAAGCGCAATCACTTTATTGACGTAGTGCGGATGCTTGAGCGCGAAGTTCATCGCAAGGTACGCGCCGAAACTGGCGCCTGCGACAACGGTAAAATGATTGCCGTTCCGGTACCGGATGAACGGGTAAAGCTCGTGCATCAAATAATATTCCCATTGGTTATGCCGCACCGCGCGGTCGTGCGGATGCGCCTGCCGGTTGTACCAACTTTCAGCGCCGATGCTATCGGGGCAAAAGATTTGAATATGCTGTGCGTCAATTTTATCCGTCAGCCATTCGATCATGCGGTTATCCTGCCACTCGCCGAAGCGGGCGTAGGACGTCGGAAAGACGATCACGGGCACGCCGCCCTGTCCGAAGACGAGCAGTTCCATATCGCGGTGCAGGTGCGGACTAAACCACTTGTGATATTCGGTGTTCATTTTACAAGTAAAGTTGCGTTGTAGAGTTGATGAAATGTTTAACGGATGTTATTGGCCGCGTCCGGTGAAGACGACGTAAATCGTGGCGAAGAGGATTTTAAAGTCTAACCGCAGGCTCATGTTTTCGATGTAGAACAAATCGTATTTCAACCGCTCGAGCATTTCCTCGGTGTTCTGCGCGTAGCCGTATTTGACCTGTCCCCAGCTCGTAATCCCCGGCCTGACGCGGTGCAAGCGGGTATAATGCGGCGCGTGCCTCACGATCTGATCGATGAAGTGCGGACGTTCCGGCCTCGGCCCCACGACGGACATTTCACCTTTGAGCACATTGAAGAACTGCGGAAACTCATCAAGCCGGACTTTGCGCATGAAGCCGCCGAACTTGGTAACGCGCGCATCGTTTTTCTGCGTCAGTTGCGGCCCCGAAGATTCGGCATCGGCGCGCATCGAGCGGAATTTATAGATCGTGAAGTGCGAGCCGCCTTTGCCGACGCGGGTTTGCCGGTAGATCGGCGACGCCCGCGTGTCGATCCAAACGACGAACATAATGACAAGCCACACCGGCAGGCCGATGATGAGCACGGCAAGCGAGAGGGCGATATCGAAAAGCCGTTTGAGATTTTCTGCGAGCGGCGAGAGCGGTTGCGGCCCGATGTCGACAAGGGCGATGCCGTAAATATGGGAGAGGCGGGCGGCACCGGAAAAAATATCGTACATGTCGGGCAAGACTTTCATACCGACGCCGCGGCTTTCGCATTGACCGATGATCTGCATGAGTTCATCGTGATGCTCGGTGTTGACGGCGATCAAAACCTCATCGATCTTATGCGCTTCAAGAATCTTTATCAAATTCGAGGTGTGGCCGAGCGTCGGAAGGCCGTTGTGCGACATGGCTTTCCCGGTACCGTTGGCGGAGACAAACCCGCGCACGTCCATACCCATCGCGGCGTAGCGGGCGATGTCGTCGGAAAGTTTTTTTGCGCGGGCGTCCGTGCCGATGATGACGGCGTTGCGGCGTCCGAACCCTTGAAGCACCTGACGCCGCAACACCCCGCGCAGAATCAAGCGTCCGGCGGCGGCAAGAAGGAACAACATGCCCCAATAAATGACGATGGCGAAGCGCATCGAATAAGGCCGCTCGATACCGGTCGAGGCTTCGAAACTCATATCGTCGGCGAAGATGAGCACGAAGAGCATGACCGCGCCGAAAGTTACCGCCTGAAAAATAACAACGACTTCATCGTAGCGCGAGCCGATGTGCCACGCGCGGTAGAGGCCGAAGAGCCAAAAGATGAGCAGCCACAGCAGGCAGAGCAGCAGCATCGCCGGAACCGCCATCGGTGCGTACTCGCTGAAAGCAAATACGGAAATCTGTTCGCGGAATTTATAGTAGACGAGAAACGCCGCGTTGAGGGCAACGGCATCGATGAGCAGCGTTAAAACAAGTTGAACGGGCTTAGACATAAATGGAACATGAACAAAATCTCAGAGTGCCAAACATAACCCCGATTAGTAATCAATGCGCACACCGAGCGATAAAAAATTGGTCAGCGAACTGACGTCGCCCGTGGCTATGCGGCGAAGTTCGTAAGCCGCAACGAGCAATATATTTTTGAACGGTTCATATCGGGCGTTCAGGCGGGCGGCAAGAGTTTCGGTGAGCACACCGTCTAAGAATTCTTTTTGTCCGCTTGCATCAAAACCCAAGTTGAAATCGCCGCCGACGTTTTTCAAAACTGCGCCCGTTGCGGGATCAATCACATTATCGCCGTGCCGGGTGCGTGAAACTTCGGCGGTAAGCGTCAAGCGGCGGAGCGCGAACCAGCGGGCTCGAAAGAAAAACTCATCCGAGTTCGGCGGCAGAAAGTGGCCGAGACCAAAGCCGCTGTTGGTATAAGTATTGTAGGGCAAGCGGTGCGTATAGGCGTAGGGGTCGATGCAAGTGTATTCGAGCGTCAAATCCAATTGCGGCAGCGACACATTACCGCCGAGGTTGAAGACGAACTTTGAGCGCGAGGAAGTTGTGCCGAGCGAACCAAGTTGAATGTCATCGATGAAGAGCGTAGTGTAAAGTTCGACGTTGCGGAAGAGAAAAACCTTGGCATCGAATGTGAGGGCGGAGTTGTCGCGGTCCCACAGGGAATGTTCGGCGGATTTTAAAAAGATGAGCGGGTTGAGGTAAGTCAGTTCCGCACCGCGGTTGCCATAGACGACGGTTTCCGTGAGGCCTAACCTTAGCCACGGATCGGACATGTCGCCGATGAAAAAATCAAAGCGGTGGAGCACAAAAAACTTCGGTGTGTATTCGCGGACGCCACCGCTGAGCGAATCAACGACGAAAGTATATGGGCCGAGCAGGGAGGCATGAATGAAGGTGTAGCGAAAGCGACCGATGTCCGTCCACAGCCGGATGAAATCCAACGGCGGCGCGTTGTCCGATAAAATAATCCGCGATGATTCGCCCGTGCCGATGAGCAGCGTTTGACGCGCGATCTCAACATTTAAAACATCGGCATCGACTTTTATGACGGCTTCGGTAAAATCAAAAGTAGGTTCGATGTCGCTGAGATTGAGACGAAAATTTTGTTTGAGCCGATTGTCTCCGAAGGCCACTTCTTTGCTGCCCCGGAGCACCCCGTTGGTCGCGCGAAGTGAATACCCGACGCGGCCTTTCAGCGTACCTCGGATATTGCCGCCCAGTTCAAACCACCCCGCTGAAGCCTGTAAGGGAGCGGATTCCGATCTGAAGTCAGTTGAAAGAAGCAAGTCGGCAAAAAAAGTTGAAGGCAACGAACCCGCAGCGGAATCTGCCCATTGATAAAAAAACTTTTCGCGGTTGGGCGAAAACGTCTCGGAGAGTTTATCAGCCAAAGGTTCACCGCTGAAAAAATCCGGCAGCAACGTTCGCGGCGGCGGTTGCGATGCAACTGCGTATCCCTGTTGCGAGAGGTCGTAGCGAAATTCGGTTTTGTAATCGAAAAGAATGTCTCGCTCGGTTGCTGTGAGCGTCGCTGAAGAATCCGCAGCGATGAGCAGCGATGCAATCTCGCGGCGCGAGAGCGGCAAGATTAAATCGTTAAAATTTCGCAACACTCCGCGTTGCCGCAGGTGCTTGAGAAAAACATAGATGTCGGAAACTTGGCGAAGATTGGCCGGGTAATCTTCCTGCTGTGCAGCGACAGGTGAAGCAAGTGCAGTAACAAGGAACAAAGCAAGAAAGAACAAGATGCACGCTTTCTTCATGCTTGCAACGGTTTTTCAAGTTCGATGACGGTGTACCAGCAAAGATTGTGCAGCGGCGGAAAAAGCCGCATCAAGAATTTATCCGTAGTGTGAAGCAAAGACTGGGTTTTCTCAAACAAAAACTGATTTTTAATAACCATCCTGAACAGATATGCCGCCATCGAGGTAAGAAAAAAACTTTTGCGTGCGGTGATGCGAAAATATTTTTCAATCGTGGCTATGTCGGCTGAAGTAAGCGGACGTTCGTCGGGACTGCGTAAGTGCGGCGTGCGGTTGCGGTAAAGATTGAGCAATGGATTGACGCCCAGAGGCTCCATGAAGACCGCTTTGCCGCCTTCCCGCAGGACTCGCCTGACTTCAAGCAAAGCAGCGTCGAGATTAAGATGATGTAAAATTCCGCTGCCGAGCACGACGTCAAACGTATTATCGGAAAAAGTAAGGTGTTCAGCGTTCATGGTCATCGCAGTCGCACGATGATCATATCCGCTGGCTTTGAAGGCATCTCGAAGTTGCTCTACCAAATAATCGGATAGGTCGATGCTGACAACATTGTCCGCACCGCGTTCCAAAAACTGCATCGTCCATTCACCGGAACCGCATCCATAATCGAGCACTTTCTTTCCGGCAAGAATGCCGGGTTGAGAGAGATAGGCCTCGTTAACCGCTTTCATCAACGGATTATTTTCGTAAACACCAGCGAGTTCAACTGCGCGGGCTTGATGAAAAGATTCCGAGTTATGAATTTCTTTTTCTCGTGCGTAAATGGCGATACGTTCGGTTGATTCCGGCATCGTGGTAATGGTGAAATAAAATGTATAAAAATTGTTTTGACGGACAATAGCGACTGCGGTGCTCTTCAAAACGGCACCGACATGCCTGGGGCTTCGTGAATATAGCCGTGCCGCCGGAAAATGTATGCGTCCTCAAGACTTTTGCGCGTGAGGTTTGGGAGCAAAACCATTCTGCTTCGCCGCGTCGGGAAAGGGAATGAGCAAGGTGCGCGGCAGCGGCGGCGAAAATAAATAGTGGTGTTTGCGGAAAAAGTAAATCAATCCCGAAATATGTTTGAAGGTAATCGCTGAAAATAATTTTCGGGTAATGCGTTGGTGATAGTGGAGGATTTCCGCTTCGTGATAATAGACAATCTTCCAGTCCGCTTGCCTCGCCCGCAGGCAGAAATCAATGTCTTCCGGCCCGTAGAAAATTTTATCGTCCAAGTAACCGATCTCGCTAAAAACAGTGCGACGAATCATCTGACAAGCGCCGATGAGGTAGTCGACTTCAATGGTCGAATCGTGATTCCAGTCGGCCATGGTTTGGTAGCGATAGGCCGGAAGGTGTTTGACGGCGGGAATAAAATCCAGTCGCCGCAGAAACGGCGTCAGCACCGTCGGATAACGTTTGCAGCTATCTTGGACGCTGCCATCGCCGAAGAAAAGTTTCGCACCCAGAATGCCGATGGTGGAATGGCGATTCATAAATGCAACCATTTTGTCAAGCGCGGCTTTGGTGATCTCGGTATCGACGTCCAAGATCAAAATAAATTCCCCCTCGGCAATCTTCAACCCTTGATTGCGGGCGGGCGCAACGCCGCGGTTGTGCGCGTTACGAATGACTTTCACCGCCGGAAATTCTGAGGCAAGCATCTCAAGCGTCCCGTCGCCGGAAGCGTTGTCGATGAGAATGACGTCGAACAAGGTTTGCGTGGTCTCGCGGTAAATCGACTGCAAGCAGCGGCGAAGCAATTCCTTCGCCTTCCACGTAATAATGACGATGCTGAGACGGAGCATATTAATTTTTTTTGAGCACCAAATTGAGACCGCGTACGCCCAGATCATCTAACCCGTATCTACGAAATTTTTCAGCCAGCGGAAGCGACTTTAGGAGTGCAAGGTCTTGCGCGTGCGGCGCGGTGCAGGTTTTCTCCGAAACTTCAAAAGGCGTCCCTCCGACGAGCCGCATGTAATCAGGATACCGGAGCCGGTTTTGAGATGCAAGGTCGGAGTTGATCCAGTGCCACGCCGCATCTGAAAACTGCAAAAAGTGATAATAAGAAATGCCGGAATCGAAGTAAGAAAAATGATCTTGCAGGTCAATCGTCGAACTCATCACGCCCTGCGGTTTGAGAATGCGAAATGATTCATGTAAAATTTTTTCCAGTACAGGTTCGGGAATATGTTCCATCGTAACCGTGCTGGAAATAAAGTCAATGCTGTTCGAAGCAAGGCCGCTTTGCGCCGCGTCGCATGGGGAGCGGTAGTCAATACCGGTTTTTTCTAAAAGGTCGGACACGGTATTTCTGAGCGGCGGCACCGCGCGAATCTCAACTCCGGCGAGGCGCGAAAGATCGGCATGGTAGCGCGAAATTTTCCCAACCGTATCCTGCACCAATTCCCATTGCAAGTTCGGACGCACATCCACCAAAAGTTGACGCCTCACCCCGAGCGCGTAATAGACGAGCGGAATCGCCAAGTCCCAGCCTGCACCGAACTCATAGAAGGTTGTTTCAGGAAGAACCGTATGATGGCTTGAATATATTTTAAAGTGCCGCACCGCGTCCGCGGCTTTTTGCATAAAGCCGTCTTTGTTAAGCGGTAAGTTTTTTGTGATGCGCCGCTGAAACCAATAGTTGATTTGCTCGCTGGCGGGCAACGCGCTCATTACTTTTTGCAAGGCGGCTTTGATGATCCACTTATCCATGCGTGAATGACTGTTGATCGAGATTTAAGCGTTGCGACGAAATACCAGCGTCATGTTGTCGCGCAGACTGTTGGGCAAGACGGCGGAAAGAAATTTATAGGCATGTCCGACCCAGCCGTGATTGACATAGTTGAAGTAACTATAGCAGCCATAGTCTACCAGTTCAAAGCCGTGTGCGGCGGCATACTCGGTCATTTCCGTTTTGGTGTATTCGCGGAAATGACCCGGGTTGTCGAGCGTCTCACGAATGAGTTCATATGGATTTTTTCCGGCCAGCATCACGAGCCGGTGCTTGAGCGACACAGCGTTGGGCGTTTGGATGATCACGTATCCGTTCGGCTTGACGCAGGTTTTGATAAACGGAAGCACGTAGTTCGGCGAGGTGTAAAGATGCTCGATGATTTCACAAGCGACGATGATGTCTTGCGGCTCGATATAGGGCCACGGCGGTGAAGGGCGTGCGGTTCAAATCGAAATCAATGTGCGTCTCGCCCGTTTTCAGGCGGCTGATGCTGTCGTACCGCCACCCAAGTTGATTGACTATGGCACCCGTTTCCTCACGCAGAATTTGCGTCAGAAAGTGCGGCCCGAAATCTAAAATTTTCGGCGGTGCCCCTGCTGGACGCGAGACTGCCATCCGTTCCAAAAGTCCCTTGACTTTACCGAGCACAAATTCATAACGCGGCGTGTGATAGAAAACATATTCGCGTTCGATGTCGCTGAGCGGCAACCGAGCGAAGTACGGATACTGAATCGGCATTTCCATAAATAAAATATTTTTTATTGACCAACCGCCGCTTGAGCAGCCTCGGTATAAAGACGGTTGTAGGCACGCATCATCGTTGCAAAGTTGTAATGCTCGATGACCGATGCGCGTGCGTTGGCTGCAACCTCTGCCGCACGTTCAGGATGCGCCAAGACATATTCAATCTGAGCGGCAAGATCATCGGCATCACCGGATTTAAATAAGAAACCGGTTTCATTGTGCTTGACGATTTCGGCGAACGGCGCGATGTCGGAATAAACCACCGGCTTTTGCATCAACATGCCTTCGAGCGAAGCAAAACTGAGACCTTCGGTAACGGAACTCATCACAAACAAATCAAACGCATTGATCATCAGGGCGGCGTCAGCGCGGCTGCCGGTAAAAATAACTTTATCCGAAAGTCCCGCCCTCTCAAGCTGCTGTTGCAAGTCCGGCTTGACCAGCGGCTCTTGCGGACGGGTGCTGCCGATGAGCATCAATTTTAAGTTCGGATGTAATTTGCAAAGCGCAATAAACGCCTCGATCAAATAGGCGTGTCCTTTCCGAAATGAAAACGTGGCAATGTTCCCGATTAAAATATCGCCGTCGGCAATTTGAAATTCACGCCGGTACTGTGTCCGCATCGAACGGCTGATGGTGTAAGCCGCGATATCGATGCCGTTCGGAATGACGATATATTTCTCGTCATTCAATCGGTCGTGCGTCCGCGAGAACTGTGCGACGGCGTGCGAGACGCAAATGACGTTGCGGGTGCGATGCGACAGCCAGCGGTTGATGGCGTGATGAACGGGTGAAAGCCACGATTGCAAATTGTGCAGGGTAACAAAAATGACGGGCGTGCGGGCCAGCATCGCCGCGAGCCGGGCGAGCAACGGAGAGAAAAAATCGTGCGCGTGCATGATGTCGATCTGCTCGGAGCGCAGCAGGGCGGCGAGCCGCCAGACTTCGCGCAGGTTTTTCAAGATGCCCAAAGGTGATTGCCGGTTCGTGGCCTGAAGTGTAAAGACCTTGTATCCGCGGGCTTCGAAAAACGGCGCGTGCGTGCCCGGTTCAATCAGGCAGCACACCGAACAAGAAAATTTTTCCTGATCCAATCCGTCAAAGAGCATCAACATATATTTCTCGATGCCGCCATCGAAGAGGCTGTTATAGACGTGCATCACCTTGATTTTTTTCACGGCGTCGCACCGGTTGCAGTTGAAAGGAAACGGTGTTGCAATAGCAGGGCGTAAAGGTTAATCAAACTTTGAAAGTCCCAAATATACGGCAAGCGACTGCGTATATCCCGCCAGCCGCTCCGAACGAATCCGGCCTCGATAGAGAAATCCGCTGAGCAGTATCCGAACACACAGACCGATGATGTGAATAAGCCGTGTGGCTGCTTGCGCCGGCCATGAATACTGCTTTCGAACATAGACCAATCGGGCGCGGTAGCGGTTGGTGATAAGCCGCGTGAGGTTTTTGGCAATGATGCCGCCATCCTGATGAATGACTGTAGCTGCGGGTACGATCGCAATGCGGTAGCCGAGGTTGCGAACGCGGTCGCACAAGCCAATGTCTTCATACATCAGAAAAAAATCTTCGTCAAATCCGCCGACGGCCTTGTAGATGTGGCGTGGAATAAGCATCGCCGCGCCCGACACCCAGCCGACCGTAAAAGGTTCACCGCGTTGAATTTTTCCGAGATCGCGTTTATATGTACGCATCCGTAAAACATCTTGAAAATAAAACGCTTCGGCGAGTTCCCACCACAGCGTCAGCGGATCATTGTAGGAAAACTGCGGACGTCCGTCTTCGTACTGCAATCGCGGAGCGGCAATGCCGGTATCGGGATGGGTTGCCAGATAAGCGAGCAAGATTGAGATGCAGCCCGCAGCCACAGCGGTGTCGGGATTGAGAATAAAGAGAATGTCGCCAGAAGCGACCCGAACGGCGGCGTTGTTGCCATGCGCGAAACCGAGATTCGTTTCCAGAAAAAGAAATTTGACGTTGGGAAACTCGGTGGG
>JACMJS010000032.1 GCA_014380515.1 Chlorobiales bacterium | reverse complement strand
GAAGTGGCTCGAAGGGTTTGCTTACAAGGCGGAAGCGAGTGCGGCGGTTTTCATTTTTACCGCACTCTTGGCGTTTGCGATTGCCGCACTTTCGGTGGGAAGTCAGGCGGTGAAAGCCGCCGTGCAGAATCCGGTGAAGTCCCTGCGGTATGAATGATGCGGTATGAACAAAAACGAATCATAAAAACGGATTGAGAATCGTGAGGTGATTCTCGATAATCTGTAGATGTTGTAAATCCTCCGAGTAAAGCACGGTGCAATTGTTTTGAAGCGCGGCAGCAATGATGAGACTGTCCCAATGCGAGAGTTGATACCTCAGGGAAACATCAAAAGCGGAAGTGAGCGTCGTTTCGTCAATGAGCCTGACTGTGCAAGTGTTCATCAACAGCCGTGCGTTGAGATACGCATCTGCTTTTGAAAACTTGAACTTTTTCAGGCAGATATTTACCACCTCTAAAACGACCTGCGTGCTGATGATCGGATGCTGCTTGATAAGGTTTAATGCCTTCGCACTTTTCTCCGCGTCCGTATCTAAAAGATACAAAGCGATATTTGAGTCAATGAAAACGTTATCGCTCATTGGCTTCGATGCGATTGAACTTGAACTGACTCAAGTCAATTCGGTGCTGTTGCCAGAAAGCAATTGCGTCATCCAACGCTGCCGCAGGCACAGTTGCCGGGATGGAAAATGCAATGACTTCAATGGCTTTGCCGACGAATTCCTCAGGAAGTTCAATGGTGAGTTTGGTCTCCTTAGGCACAAAAATTTCTCGATACATCGAAGTAGATGATTGAAATTAAAAAATTGAAATAATTCAAACGGGCGATGGCTTCAATAACGAAGCGACATAGTGTAACCTGACGGATCAAAGCAACGTTGACAGATCGAGATTGATGGCATTACAAAACGACGGCTTGTCTAAAACATCACCGATGCCTTTTTGGTGTTTGTGCCATTGCCGCAGCCGGTAATCATAGACGAAACCTTCGATAATGCCGTAGTCGGTTTCACCGATCAAGCGGCGGACTTTTTTGAGATCGTTTTTGATGCCGTCGGTATGATTGATTTCGATAATGACCGGCGTTTCAAAAAGCACATTGTCATAAAGCGACACATCCGGCACCGGACTCGGCTCGCCTTCGTTGAGCATCGTTTCGGGAAAAGGTTCAAGCGTCATCGTCCCTTGCTCGTAGAACCGACCTAAGGCGACAATGAGTTTGCAAATAACGCGCTGGTGTTCTTTAGTTGCATTCACACCTATAAGCAAAGCTTCTTCGCGGGTAATCATTTTTTTTAACGGAGGAGTTGTTGAAACACTTTTAAGATAGAAAAACAAATGTTGAAAAATTATTTCACCGTCGCGTGGCGCAATCTCGTGCGGCACAAGGCGTATTCGGCAATCAACATCACCGGCCTCGTCATCGGTCTCGCGTGCAGCCTGCTCATTTTGCTCTATGTGCGGCATGAACTTGCCTTCGACCGGCACTTGCCCGATGCCACGCGGCTCTACCGCGTTACCGAACAAATTAAAATCGAAGGACAAGGCGAACACTCCGCCAGCCTGCCGATTCCATTCGGCAAAACGATTGCGACGGATTATCCCTCGCTCGTCAAACAATCCGTACGGTTGTTCAACTTTCAATCGCCGTCGCTCACGCTTACCTATACGCCCGCCGCTTCCGCCCAAAACCGTTCCGCCGAAAAGCAGTTCAATGAAACCGCCATGTTCTTCGCCGACGCAGGTGTACTTGACTTGTTCGGTCTCGAACTCACCAAAGGCGACCCGAAGACCGCGCTCGCCGCACCGAACCAAATGGTGCTTACAGAGGCCGCTGCGGAAAAATATTTTTCGGGCGATAATCCCATCGGCAAAACGCTGCGCTTCGGAAAGAAAACCGATTTCATCGTAACCGGCGTGATGAAACGGGTGAACCCTGCGTCGCACTTTCAGGCTGATGTATTGGCATCGTTCGAAAGTTTGAGGTTGATTATGGCCGACCGCAATCTGGAAAGTTGGTACTGGAATCCGGCGTGGACGTATCTCTCGCTGACGGACGACGCGCCCGAAACCAAAGTCGCAACCGAACGCGCGATGGCCGCGATGGTGCAGAAGTATTTTCCCGCCGAAATCAAAAGCGGCACGACGCTCGCGTTACAACCTGTAACCGACATTCACCTGCACTCGCGCTTGGATTATGAACTCGCGCCGAACAGCGACGCTTCCACCATCACGATTTTTTCGGCCATCGCCGGATTCATTTTGCTCATCGCATGTATCAACTTTATGAACCTTGCTACCGCCCGTTCCGCAGGCCGCGCCCGCGAAGTCGGCGTCCGAAAAGCAATGGGCGCAGAGCGAAAGCAATTGATTGCACAGTTTTTGGGCGAAACTTTTTTTCTTTGTCTCATCGCCGCGGTGCTCGCTGCCGGACTGTGTGAGTTGCTGTTGCCCGTCTTTAACGCGTTCGCAGGCAAAGACCTTTCACTGAGTGTTGCGGCGACGCCTGAACTTTTGTTGCTTTTCACCGGCATTCTGGCGGCGGTAGCACTCCTTGCGGGGATTTATCCGGCATTGTTTCTTTCAGGTTTTGAACCGGTGAAAGTATTGAAGGGAAAGTTCTCGGCAAGTCCCGCAAGCGCGCTGTTTCGAAAAGCGTTGGTGGTGTTTCAATTTGCGCTCTCGATTTTACTCATCATCGGTACGCTCATGGCGTTTCGGCAACTTCAGTTTTTGAGGCAGACGAAGTTGGGATTCGAGACCTCGCAAGTGATCATCGTCCCGATTGCACAGTCGGCACTGACCGGTATGTCGGGCTACGCCAACTTTAAATCGCGGTTGCTCCAAAATCCGTCGGTGCAAAGTATAACGGCGATGGAAGACATCTTGGGAAAGTCGCACAACACCGGCGGCTATGCACCCGTCGGCAAGACCGAGGAACTACTGCTCGCACGGCTTTGGGTTCAACAGGATTTCGCCACGACTTTCCGCATGACGTTTTTGGCGGGACGGGATTTTTCGAAAACATTTTCAGGCGATACCGCGAACGGACAGCGGCCCGTTATCATCAACGAAGCGATGATAAAATATCTCGGCTGGGCGTCGCCGGAGGAAGCCATCGGCAAACAGATGAACAAAAACATGCCGGTCGTCGGGGTGGTGAAAGATTTCAATCAGACCTCGCTGCATCAACCCGTCAAGCCCATCGTGCTCAGCCTCGCCGATGAAAGCCGCAGTCAATTCTTTATCAAGTACATGGCTGTGCGCGTGGCTCCGGCAGAGATTCAAAAGACGCTTGAGTTTATCAGGTCTGAGTGGCAACAGGCGGGGCTCAACCGTGCGTTCGAATACATGTTTTTGGATGACACGCTGGCGAAGCAATACCGGAGCGAAGACCGCCTCAGCAGCCTCGCCATGCTCTTCGCGGGACTTGCGATTTTCATTGCGTGTCTCGGTCTGTTCGGCCTCGCCGCTTTCACCGCCGAGCAACGCCGCAAAGAAATCGGCGTACGAAAAGTGTTGGGCGCAAGCACGGGCGGCATCGTGCTGTTGCTTTCAAAAGAGTTTTTGTGGCTCGTTGCGGTGGCGAATGTAATCGCGTGGCCGCTGGCATATTTCGCGGTACACAAGTGGCTCGAAAGTTTTGCGTATCGCACCGAGATCGGGTTGTGGGTTTTCGCGGTGGCGGCGATCATCGCGGCGGGGATTGCGTTTGCAACGGTCGGGATTCAGGCGTTCAAAGCGGCGACCGTGAATCCGGTCAGGTCGCTGCGGTATGAATAAACGTGGTATGAATAGAATAAAAACAGTCTACTTGAAAAGGTCTTCCATCCGCAGTTCAACGGCGGTCGCCGCATCTTTGACGAGGCCGTGTGTGAAGGTTTCGGTTGGACGGTCGGGATAAAAAATGTAGAGCGTTTTGAGCGGCGGCAGAATAATCCATGCGGATTTGACGCTGGCGGGAAAATAAACGGCGCGGATTTTTTCGACGAGATCATTAACGGCTTGTGTCGGCGAGAGAATTTCAATCGTCGTAACCGGCGGCGCGGTCATGCGGACTTCATCTTTTTCCCAATCGTAAATCTGTTTCGGGTAAAGACAGACATCTGGCACGGCTTTGCCGGATGGGAGTTCCAAACCAAGCTCGGTCATGATGTCGAAACGATCTGTAAAGGGCAAGAGCAGCACATTGAGCCGGTGCTGGAGCTGGGCGTGATTTTTACTGGGCATCGGTTTACCGCGTTCAAGTTCGTAGTCGGAGTGAATCGTCGTCGTTTCCATAATCAAAAGAGTTTTGTGCGTTCGTCATAAAATTCATTTCAATATAAACACGGGTTTTAAATCAGTGCGATATGCTGAAAAACTATTTCACGGTTGCCTTGCGAAATCTCGTGCGGCACAAAGCGTATTCAGTCATCAACATCACCGGCCTCGGTTGCGGACTGCTCATCTTTCTCTTCGTGCAGTACGAGCGGAGTTACGACCGTTTTCATCGCAACGCCGATAGAATTCACCGCGCGGTGTATCAAAGCAAATTTGGCGATCAAACCAACGAACAAGTCTATTGTCCGCCCGGACTTGCTGAGTCCTTGAAATAGGAAATTTGGCGATGTTGCTCACAAAAGATTTTCTACAGCTGGTGCTCGTTGCATTCGCCATCGCGTATCCGCTCGCTTACTACGCCATGACGGAGTGGCTGCAAGACTTCGCCTACCGAATTGACATTGGTGCGGGCATATTCATTTTATCGGGCGCATTGGCGGTGATGATTGCGTTGGCGACGGTGAGTTATCAGGCGTTCAAAGCGGCGACCGTGAATCCGGTGAAGTCGCTGCGATATGAATGAAGGCGATATGAATAAATGCGGTAGGAATGATCAGCGAAGATCGGTGAGCGCGAAGGAAAATTCCGGCAAGACGTCTTCACCGGAAAGCAGGGTTTCGAAGCCTTGCACGGTTTGGGTTGCTTGGCCTTGCCGGTAGATGAACACGGTTTCATCTTTCGGGTTGATGAGCCACGCGAGGCGGCAACCGTTCGTCATCCACTCCGCCATTTTTTCCTGCGCGGTGCGCAAGGCATCGGTTTTAGAAAGTAGTTCGATAACGAAATCAGGGCAGAGCGGCGGAAACTGTTCTTGCTCTTTTTCGGATAACCCGTTCCATCGTTCGAGTGGCAGCCACGCGGCATCCGGCGAACGCATCGCACCGTTTGGTAACGTAAATCCGCCTGATGAATCGAAGGCGACACCTAGTTGGGCTTGCTTATTCCAACGGTAAAGCTGTCCGCAAATTTCAAAGTTCAACACACTGGTTTTTCCGGCTGTCGGCATCGCAATCAAAATTTGTCCGGTTGAGGTGCGTTCAATGCGTAAGCCTTTGTTGGCAAGGCAAAGTTGGTAGAGTTGATCGTCGGTCAGCGAAACAACGCTGGCAAGGTTTAAGGCAATCGCAGTCGTATCCATAACGGTCTTCAGACTTTTTCAGGTTGAAACAAAATCACGCTTCAATATAAAGGGCGCAGCGCGATTGAAAATTTCTCATATCGAAGCAAACATGAATCAAAACGATGATTGAACTCAGCGGCATTACGAAGTATTATTCGGCAGGCTTTGTCAAAACCTACGTGCTCCGCGATGTTTCGCTGCGGGTTGCGGCGGGCGAGTTTGTGTCGATCATGGGGCCGTCGGGCAGCGGCAAATCAACCTTGCTGCATATCCTCGGCATGCTTGATGCGCCGGAAAGCGGTTCGTATCGATTCTTGGGCGAAGACGTGTTCAAACTTTCGGAGCGGCAACGCAGTGAACTACATAAGTCGCACATCGGCTTTGTGTTTCAAAGTTATCACCTGCTCGATGACCTCACGGTATATGAAAACTTGGAGACGCCGTTGCTCTACAAAAATATCAAGCCAAGTGAGCGCAAAAGTTTGGTTGCCGATGTGCTCGACCGGTTCGGCATCGTCGCCAAGAAAGATTTATTTCCGAATCAACTTTCGGGCGGACAGCAGCAACAGGTGGCGATTGCGCGGGCGGTGATCACCTCGCCGAAACTGATCTTGGCCGATGAACCGACGGGCAACCTCAACTCGCAGCAGTCGGACGACATTATGCAGCTCTTTCAAAAACTGGGCCGCGAAGGCACAACGATTGTGCAAGTAACTCACTCCGAAAAAAATGCGGCCTGCGCGTCGCGCGTCGTTCATTTGCTCGATGGCCGCGCCCGGCAGGATTAGTGCAGGACATTAATGCGAGATGAATCAGGTGCGGGTCAAACGCGGGCGATGAACGCTTTGAGCAACCGCGAAAACTTTTGTTGCGCTTGAGCCGCCACACTTTGCACATCGTCGTGCGAAAGCAGTTCATCCGAAAGTCCCGCCGCTTTGTTGGTTACGAGCGAAACGCCGAGCACCCGCATCCCAAGCGACGCCGCAACCGATGCTTCAATCACCGTCGACATGCCGACCAAATCCGCACCCATCATGCCCAGCATTCGAACTTCCGCAGGCGTTTCGTAAGAGGGCCCCTTCACCCCAGCATACACGCCGCGGTGCAGCGGCACGTCGCAGTCCGACGCCGTTTGTAAAAGCACATCGATAAGCGGCTCATCATATAATACCGGCTGGTGATGCGGCGTGGGATGAAGGGAAACGGGTTCGAACATCAGATTGAGATGATCGGTAATCACGCACAAGTCGCCCGCATGAAAATCGGAATTGATGCCGCCCGCAGCGTTCGTCAGAATCAGCGTGCGGACGCCGAGCCGTGCGAGTAAGCGGACGTAAAACGTAATTTGACCGGCTGGACGACCTTCGTAAAGATGCACGCGGCCTTTGACAAGCACGAGCGGCTGCAACTCAAGTTTGCCGAACATCAGCAAGCCATCGTGCCCCGCCACGGTTGAGGCCGGATAGTGCGGAATCTCGGACGCCTGAAAAGTGTGATGCACGGAAATTTCGGAGGCGAAATTTCCCAAGCCCGAACCGAGCACCACGCCAATCGTTTCCGGTTCAACCGAATGACGCGCTTCAATAAACGCCTGCGCCGCTGAAAGTTTTTCATCAAAGGAAAAAGTCATGCAGGAGATTTTTGTATTGCATTGTAGGGGCGAGGCCATAGAGCGTAAACTCGGTAAACTCGCGTCCGCCCCTACGATGGTTGTGTGGTGAAAGCGGTAAAATAGTAGATGTGCGCTCACGGTTCAATGACGGCGACGGCCACAGCGTAGTCGTGCGTGTGCGAAAGCGAGAGATGAATTTTTTTGCGCAGAAGTCCTTTGACTTTGCCGCGTACTTTCACCACCGG
>JACMJS010000225.1 GCA_014380515.1 Chlorobiales bacterium | reverse complement strand
TTTCGGCGGAGATTCTGTTCGGGGCTTCGCGCAGACTTTCGCAGGCGGCGCACGCACAAGGCGCGATGCACTTGGATAAAACGAAGGTTTATCTCCGTACGCCCGAAGCCCGAAAAGCCGCACTGTGGGCGACGAAACCGGAGTTTATCACATCGCTTTTGACACAGCATCTGCCGTGGCAAATCTATGAATTCGCCGTGCTCACCCTTGCGCGAAACAACAGTGAATTGCCGCCGCTCGAACGTGAAACGCTCGAACGGTTTTTCGCCGCGCCTTCCGCCGTGCTGGGCCGCATCGCTAAAATGCGAACGCTCAAACTTTACCGCGAGGGCGCACCGCTATCGCCGCGTTTGGCCGCCGGACTTTTTTTTACGAGTTCTCCGCCGGAACAAAAATCTTTGCTTGCGAAAAATCTCACCGGCTCGCCATCGATGCTTCAAAAGGCGGCGAAGCTTTTAGGTGCGGGGCAGAATGCGGAAAAAGATCAGGGCGCCGCAGCGTGGAAAGATGATTTCGCCGACGCGCTGTTCGAATATGCGCTCGCGGCTTTTCAAGATGGAAAACCTTCGCGGCGTGGCGTGGCCGCGTTGGAATTACTTTCGCGCGAGTTCGGTACGCGCATCGCTGAAAAAAATCTATTGCCGCTCGCTGCCGCACTTTTCAAGATGAACAGTCGCTCGCTGGAGTCGCTCGTTTATACTTCGGCAACGAAACAGATGCTGGCGGTTTCCGACATGACGGAGCGTTTCAAACTTGTTCGCAAATGGCTTGAAACCGTGGCCACGCCCGCGCAAGCAACCGAGTTCCAAGCGGTGCTACACGCTGCCGTTAAGGAAAATAAATTTTGGTCAGCCGCGCCGATCTATCCGTTCATCGAGCATCCGTCGGCGTTCGTCGCGGATTTCGGTTGGTTGCTCGCGGAGAAAAATCTCTCGTCCAATTGGCAGCTTTCTTCAATTTGGTCTCGCATCGGACATAAGTTTTTCGGCAATGTGAAACGGGACGTGCAACTGCAAAATTTTTTGCTGTCCGAACGCGCGATGAAACTCTTCGCCGCCTTTTTCAAGAAGGATCAATACACGCTGCTCAACGATTACTCGACGCCTCCAGCGTTTCGAATGTTCATGTTGCAGCACGCGCCGTCGCCGCTCCGCGGGGCGTTGATCTCCGGCGTCGAATCAGCCTTCAAACAGCGTCCGCTGCAAACGCTTTGGACGGTAGCCAACTTGCCCGCCGCTTTGCGAGACACGGCGTGGGAAAATTCCCGCAAGTCCTTTACCAGCGTGTTCAATAGTCTCTACGATTTACATGAGGTTTTCAACTTGGAAACCGACAACGAAAAAATTGTCGAGACCGAACCGTTCGTATGGATGTGGGCGCGGTTTTTCGATCTCATGTCAATGACGGCGTTCGATAAGACGCTTGCAACCGACTTACTCGGATTTTCTTACCATCACAGCGCAACTGATCCCGACTACGACCAAGCCAAACGACGCATCCTTGCTTGGGTTGAAACCGAGGCCGCGCCGCAGCAACGCAGTGCTTTCGTGGCCGCACTCGGCGATCTGCTGCCGCATTACGAAGCCGCACAAATTGCCCGCGTGCCGAAACGCTTATTCCAAGAAGCGATGGCAACGCTCTCGCTGGAGAATATCACCGCGCTCATTGCGGCTACTGACGACGCGACTTGGCAGGAACTGAAGTCATCGATTCGGGTGCGACTGCAATCGTTCGGCACAGATTCGGCGTTTTGGAAAACCGTGCTCGAACGCATCGTGGCTTCGGAGCCGGATAGTATGCTCGGCGTGCGGCTCTTGGAAGACGGAGATTTTTTGAATTTGTTCATCGCGCAGAAAAATCCCGACATTTTGCAGATCGAGCATCCTGTTTTCGAAGCAGTACTCGCACAGTGGGTGAAAGCCAATGAATCGCTCTTCGAGAAAAACTCGTCCATCCTCTTCGCCCTGTGCGTGCATAAACTTCCCGCGCTGCGGGCGATTGGGTTGCAGAAGGCGTCGCAAGGTATGGATGCGGGCTTCGCACTGCGGCTGATGGAATCGGGGTTGCCGCCGGTGATGGAAAGTGCGAAAGCGTTTATCAAGTCTCTCGAACCCGCGTCGGCGCAGATGTTTGAGACCGTGCTCGCACTCTGCGACAGCCCGAAGAAACCGGTGCGTTACTTCGGCCTTGAACTGCTGGATGCGCACAAAGAAATTTTCACGTCGGGCGACGCGAAGATGCTTGAACTGCTTTCCGAACACGCCGACGCCGGAGTTCATGCCGCTGTAACCGCCGCACTTTTAGAGCAAGGTGCGACGGGCGAATACGTGCTGCGATTTGATAAAGAAATTCTCCGCATGAAAAACCGGAGCCGCAAAGCGAAAGAAAACGTGAAAGTGCGATTGGATAAATCGCTCGCCCTGAGCGCGGAGACGCTGCTTGAAGTCGCCCGCAGCAACAGTAAGCAAGATGCGGAATGGGCGATTGTGCAATTGACGAAACTCGCACTTTCAGGTAGGGAAATTTCCGGCTTCGAGCTCAAGTGATTCTAATTTTTGGTGATGTGCCAAAAAAGTGTGTGTCATTCTGAACGCAGCGCAAGTGAAGTGAAGAATCCCTCATTCTCGAAACAGGGGATTCTTCGCTACGCTCAGAATGACATCAAAGACAAAAACACACTTTCAATACACTACCTAATTTTTTTGTAACGGATATGGAAGTCTCACAAACTTACGCGCGTCCGAGCACGGCGGTTGCCGGTGCGGACGGCATGAAGTTCAATTTCTCCGCCGAACTTTCGCGTCCGCCCGTGCGGCTGGATGCCTTGATCAAAAACAGTTTGGGCTACGCCCGCGTGATGACCGCGCTTCGCGCCGTCGTCAAAAGCGACTGGCGGACGAAGCAAACGGATCACACCGCCTATCAAGATTGGGTGATGGAACGCTACTTGGAAGATTTGCCCGATGCGCTGAAAGCGAAAAACTACGACGTCAAAAAAATCAAAGCATTTCTGACGCGCGAGACGCTGGAGAAAGAACGGCGACAAATCAACACAACGATTTCGCCGCTTCGAAAAGATTTTTACGACAACCGCAGCCGCTATTTCAAGTGGCTTTATGAACACAACCGAGAGATGTGGTACGTGCTTGATCCCGTCATCAGCGTGCATCCCGATGCGGTTATTTTCGAAGGCTTTTCGCTTGATGAATCTACATATGGCCGCGTCAGCGTGCCTTCGCGGTTGCTGGAGACGTTCGGACAAACCGATTACGGGACGACGAACATTGATTTCAGTTTGGGACTTGCCAACGAGATTTACCGCGTCCGCAGTTACCGCCCGGCGTGGCTGAAGGTTGCGTTTGATAAAGTCGAACTTTCGACGGACGCCGGATCGAACGTCGAAAAGAAAATTGATTTGCCGGAAAGTTGGGTACGCGGATTTTTGCAAGTGCAATCAGCAAGTTCGCTGGACGGCATCGATCTTGACATTCATTCGCAAACGCTCGCAGCAGTGCTCGCGCAGTTGGAACGGCTGCGCGAAAAAGAAAGTCCGCGCTCCATCCGCTTTGTGCTCCGTCGCGGCCAGCCCGCGACGCTCATCATTGATCCGTGGAACATTGAAATCAAAGACACGCTCATTTACGACGGAGCGTTCGAAGGCGAAGTGCGGCTCTGGGGACGGCGAAGATTATTTGTGCTCAAAGACCTTTTGCCTTACGCCGAAAAAGTCAGTGTGAAATTGCTCGGCACGGGAATGCCGTCGTACTGGAGCATTGCGCTGGACGGACACCGGTTCGATCTCGGCATTTCCGGCTGGACATCGAACGACTGGGCGAAGAAAGGCAACTTCGATTTGCTGGCCTCATCGGGCGGCACGAACAAAACGGATTTGAAAAAAGTAGAGCAAGTGCTCATTCAAAAACTTGCGGCGGGCGCGGAAGAAGTTGCGAAGGACTTGGGCATCCCGCGGGCCGAGGCCACAGCCGCACTGCAAGAACTTTGCAAGCAAGGCCAAGCGATGTACGACCATGTAACGCAAACCTACCGGTACCGCCAGCTGCTGCGGCAAGACATCAAACTTGCACCGGCGGAAGACGATGAACGCTTGAAGTATGCGGTTGAACTCATCCGTACGGGCAAGGTTAAGTTGATCAATACATCGAGTGTTGACGCACTGACGGAACACAAGTTCGAAGTGCAAGGCAAGAATTTGTATAAGCCCCTTGTACGATTGGACTTGGACGGCAGGGTGAAGTTTGCCGATTGCGGCTGTGCCTATCACCGCAAACATAAATTGCGGCAAGGTCCGTGCTCGCACATCATGGCGGGTGTGCTGACGCTCGGCAAAAAATAAATTTGAGATTGTGGAAACGACGGAGCAAAATACAAGCAGTTCCAAGAACAACGCATGGCGCGAGAAATTAAAAAATCTCGGCAAAGAGAATTTCATTATTTCTGAAATGACGCGGCTCGGATTTCTTTCCGTCGCGCCGGAAAATCTGCAAGTCCTTCGAGACGGGTTTGATCGGCTCGAAGTCATTCAAAAAGAACTGGCGGCGATCAGGAAAGAACTGCAAGGCACGGAAGACATCACGCCGCTGCTGAAGGAAATCCGGCAGAACCGCATCGAGCGCGTACGGGCGCAACGCACCATCAAAAAAGCCGAACGCGCGGAGGCCGCTGCCGCAGCACGAAAGAAATTCCTCGCGGAGAAACAGACGAAGCCGTTCTACTTGGGCGACGGGGTTTCGAAAGGATTGAAGTTTGCGGCGTCCGACGCATCAAAACTCAGCGACAACGGTTTGCCCGTGCTGCATACGCTTGATGACGTCGCCGCCGCGAGCGGACTTGATGCGTCAAAATGGCAATGGCTCGCCTATCACCGCAAGGCCGCGACGCTCGATCATTACACACGGTTTCAGATTCCGAAAAAGAAAGGCGGCCTGCGCAGCATCGCCTCCCCGAAAGCCACGCTGCGCAAGGCTCAAGCGTGGGTGCTTGCCGAAATTCTTTCGAAGCGTGCAGATGCATCATCATCCGACGCGTCGTTTGCATTTCAGAAGGGAAAGTCGATTGTGCAGAACGCGGCGAAGCATTTAAACAAAGCCGTGGTGGTTCGAATGGATTTGAAAGATTTTTTTCCGAGCATCAAGTTTCGCCGCGTGAAAGGTCTCTTTAATAAACTCGGTTACAACGAAGGCTTGGCTACAGTGTTCGCGCTCGTCTGCACGGATTCGGTTCGCATCGAAGCCGCGCTTGACGGCAAACGGTATTTCGTCGCGTTGGGTGAGCGGTTCGTGCCGCAAGGCGCCTGCACTTCGCCCGCGCTGACGAACATGCTCGCACGGGATTTAGATATGCGGCTCATGCGTTTCTCAGAGAAATATTTGTGGACTTACACGCGCTACGCCGACGACCTGACGTTTTCAACCGATCACCCGACGCCCGACTTGCGGCAACTCTTAGGCGTCGCCGCGAAAATTATTCGTGATGAAGGCTTTGAAATCAATGCAGCGAAAACGCTGGTGATGCGGTCGCACCAACGGCAGAGCGTAACGGGCGTCGTCGTCAATAACGCGGAAGCAAAAGTCTCACGGCGCGATGCGAAACGGTTTCGCGCGGTGCTGCATCATATTGAAACGGAGGGCGAGGAAACGGTGAGTAAAAAATTGGGCAAGAGTGCCACGGCTTACGCGAAAGGTTATATCGCTTATCTCTCGATGATCAATCCGCAACAGGCGGAGAAGTTCAAGGCGAAACACAAGTGGCTTGCGTAACCTTTTTGGTGTTTTCTACAACAAAAAAGCGACCCCTGACCAGATCGCTTTTTCTTGTGAGGCGTACGCGTTACAAAACAATATCTGCCGCGTGTTTCTTGAGCACCGACCGCGCGATGGCGAGATTGACTTCTCTCGAATTGGCCGCGACATAAATGAAATAATTTGCGTTGGGCAGGACTTTCAACAGATGAATTTGGTTGGTGAGCGTGATCATAATGTCATCAATGGTTTCCCCTGTCAAACGAAGCGCGCTAATGGCCTTGATTTTTTGCTTGACGACTTCGGCATTGTAGGCACTGGCAATTTCGGGGTCGTACGCCGGATTATTGGTGTGGCTGGCGAGGCTCATACCGGAATTGATATCGATGATGGAAACGGCAATGAGTCCGGGAATTTCGGCGATGATTTTTTCAATCGTCTGCCCGAGTTTAGTATCGCGTGAATAAGCCATGATAATTTTATTTACAGTTTGAATTAAAAGTGCCTTTCGGCATTGAGATCAATCGCCTTTTCGGCGCTCAGAGAAATTATAGGTTGCCAATTACAGATTGCCTTTGGGCAAGGGCTTCACTGGTATCAAGCCGTCTCGGCTTCCGCTTCGTCGATGGCTAAGGTCAGAAGCGTAATGAGAGCGATTTTGACGTCTTCTTTGTCAGTTGTATTGCAAGGCATCGCTATGATTTCAGGATGGCTAAGTCGCTGCATGGTTTCGTCGTATCCGAGGGAATCGGGCAAATCCAGTTTGGTAATACAGAGCAAATAAGGCAACGACTGCCGTGCCCGGAAATGGTCTACGATTTTGGAAGTGTTGTCAATGCTTTCCATATCGGTGCTATCCGCAAGAAAGATTACGCCGAAGGCTCCCTCGACCAAGACATCCCACATGAAATCAAACCGCGCCTGCCCCGGTGTGCCGTAAAGATGCAGCACAACATCATCGGTGATTGTCCGGCGTCCGTAGTCCATCGCCACGGTGGTTAAGGACTTTTGCGCTAATACACTTTCTTCCGTCGCCCATTCATCCGTGGTAATGGGTTCGATTTCGCTGACGGTTCGGATCAGCGTGGTCTTTCCCGAATTGACCGAGCCGGTGATGACCAGTTTGAAGTATTCACTGTTCATCGTCATATATTTTTGATCGCACTTAAAATTTTTCTCAGGCCGCTCGCTTTCTGGATATTCCGTATAGGGGTTCGGTTTTGAGCCGACGCATTCGAGGCCGACATAGCCGCGAATGACGGCGAAAGTTCCCGGTGCGAGAGTTCTAAATTCCCGACGGCGGCGTGGCAGAGCAACGTGCGAAAGAGTGCGCAATCTTTGGCGATGGAAATATCATTTAAGAAACTAGCGACTGTTTTTTCGCGGTGATAGAAGTAGAGCAATACACAACTGGCAATCTTATCGTAACGAAAATGAGCTTGGTTCATTTCCGCCTGTGAATGACGAACGACGATTTCCTCCTTGCGTGCGAACCACTTTTGCACATCCGATTCATTCATCATCTGTAGAGCTTGCCATACCATCACGCGCACATCGGGGCGAATGTACCTCCACATCGGTTCTTCTCCCCGCACCGGCTCAATATCTATATCTAAAAGCCCATCGAAGTAGCCGGAGAGAAGTATATCCATTGGCGGATTTGCCGGGTCGTAAAATGTACGATTGCCTAAAGTCCTGAACGATAATTTAGTTTGTGTGGTATTCTGCGAGATAGCTTTTCTGCAAAACGAAACATGGTAATGACAACCTGAAACCGCCTTTTGCAGAACGGCACTTAACGCATTCACTCGGTCTAAAATCATAATTTCTCCTTCTCTGTCAGTTCTTCAATTTCATCGGCTTTCTTGCGACAAATATGATTGAGCATTCCTAAGTTGCCAGTGTTATTCATGCTTACAATCAGCACCGTACGAGAGCCTGCGCTGTAAACGCAGATCGTTTCTTCGGTAGATTGCAAAACGACTTGTTGAAAATCGCCGGAGGCTAAAATCTCAATACTCTTCTTTCCAAGTCCCAACAGTGCCGAGGCAATCGCGCCGATTTTGCCGGTATCTACACTGCTGCCTTTCCAATCGTGATGAATAATTCTGCCGTCGGAACTTACGAGCGCATAGCCGGAGACATCGGGTAACTCGGCTTGTATGGACGAAAGAATTTCAAGGATTTGAAATTGCATCTATATTTTTCCTCAGAAACTTACGGTGTGACACGAATAGAAGGAGACGGTGATTAAATAGTAATGAAGTACTGTAGAAAAATAACGGGTGTGAACAATAACGAGCCGATAAACCATGATTTGCGACCTCAAGCATCTCAACAATCAAGAGACACAAATTGTATGCCGAGCTGTCGGTGCGAGGAAATGTTTGCGATTGATGATAGGCGCATCTGACTTTGAAAACGTCCAGAGCAACAAACTATCTTGAAGGCTACATCAAAGCCAAAATTCCGCAGCGATGTATCTTTTAGGGGGTGGGGGCATTGCGGCAATCATCTGCGCGAACACAAGCAGACTTTAATTTCAGTTGAATCACATCGGGGATTGTTGGATCAGTGCAGGCTCAGTTACGGGAGATGATGGTTCGGAGAATTTTTCAAAACTTCTCGACACCGCCGCGAAGGCTTCATCGCGCAAAGCTTCAGCGGTTTTTCCGGCGGCGGAAATCAGCGGCGAAATGGCAAGCGTTGCCGTGCCGCGAAAAATTTTGAAGGTGCGGTTCGGAATGAGGAGATGCGTGCCGAGCAGGGCAACAGGTAAGAGCGGATAGCCGCTCCGGGCGGCGAGCACGAAAGCCCCGCGCTTGAACGGTTTCAACTCGCCGTTCTGGGAGCGTGTGCCGTCGGCGAAGAAAAACACGGATTTACCGGCGGCGAGTTTTGCTTCGGCTTCTTCGAGACTTCGGGCGCCATCGAGCACACGATCTCTGCTAACCAAAATAAAATCACCGCGCCGCAGCGTCCAGCCCATAAGCGGCACGCGCGAAAGTTCCCGCTTGACCACGAGACGAAAGTTGGTTTCAAGCCCCGCGAGCACCGCCGGAATATCAATCAAACTCGCGTGGTTGCAGACGATGATGCACGGCGTGCTTGGGTTTACATGTTCACCGCCGGTGATATGCAGCCGGATGCCGGTTAGCCATAGCCCCGCGTTGCCCCAACGACGGGCGAGCCACAGGTAGCCGTTGCCGGTCGAGTCAAAAAGACTCAGCAACAAAGTTGTACATGCGAAAAGGGCGGTGAGCGGGACGAAGATGAGAAACGCGAGCGATCCGAGATTGAACATGCGCAATAGGCCTTAGGCAAAAAATTCAGCAAGATCGACGGCGAAGGTTTCCAGCACGCGCGAATTCACCTTGCCGCTTTCCGCAGCGAAGGAAAAGATGTTGTAGCCTTCCGCCGTGTTTTGATATACCTCGACCGATTTATTTTGCGGATCAATCATCCAATACTCCGCGATGCCGAACTTTTGATAGCGGCGCATCTTATCAACTCTATCGCGCACGATGGAACCGGGCGAGATGATTTCGACAACCAAGTCCGGCGGCCCGAACACGCCGTCCGGCGTAATGAACGCGAGATTTTTCGCGGCGACGAAAAGTATCTCCGGCTGCGGCGTATTATGTTCATCGATAAAAACATCCACCGGCGCATAAAGCACTTCACCCAATTTACCGGCGGCGGCGAACGCATCCATCTTGCGAAACAAGTTACGCGAGATGAATTGATGCTCCAGTGTTGGTGCGGATTTTCTCACAAGTTCTCCACCCAAGAGTTCATAGAGGAAATTATCATCGGCGCGGGACTTGCGGTAGTCGTCGTAGGTAACGGGCTTCGTCAGTGTTTGCATCGGCGTCAAAGAATTTCTTTCAGTGATTGGCGAATGAGATCAATGCCTTCCTGAGCCTCGGTGGTGGTGAGGTTCAGCGGCGGACGGAAGCGGAC
>JACMJS010000031.1 GCA_014380515.1 Chlorobiales bacterium | reverse complement strand
CGTGGCAAGAAGCAGCGGGAAGAAAATCAAAAAGAAGCCGGAGCGAAAAACTTGCAAGGCGAGCGCAGGCGAAGACAACGTAGGCTGGGTCGCCCGATAGGTGGTGGATCGAGTCATGGATACACTATTTTTTAGGTGATGAGGAACAAAGACGATAAATGCCTTTATCGGGTGATTGAGAAACAGAAAAAGTTGAAAATCTCTTGCCTCGCTGATGATTCTACCGGGCAACAGGTTGAGCAACATCACTGAGTGATCGTGTTTCAAGAGCCATTGTCGGTGGACCGTTTTTGACATTGCCGGTTGCATCAAACCTGCCGCCGTGGCACGGGCAGTCCCAACTTTTTTCCGCGTTGTTCCAATGCACGATGCACTTCGCGTGCGTGCACTTGGCCGACATTACATACACTTTGCCGTCGTCGTCTTTGTAGACGGCGAGTTTTTCGCCGTTGTGCTGCATCAATTTTCCTTCGCCCGGTTCGATTTCCGACGTGCTCTCCGCTTCCGGCGCGGCAATCCGGTCGCCGACGAATTTTCCGATGACGTTCAGTCCCGATTCAATCAGGTTGCCAGCGGCGGCCAGTGGCTTGAAGCGTCCGGGGCTATAGAGGTCGGCACACGGATTTTCTTTGCCCAAAATCAAATCTGAAATAAGTTGTCCGCCGAACGTGCCGAAGGTCATGCCTGTGCCGGAATAGCCCGTGCTCAGATAGAGATTGGCGGCGCTGGCCGATCTGCCGATGTAAGGCAAGCCATCGACTGAATCATAGTATTGCGCCGACCAACTGTATTCTACATCGGTGAATTGAAACCGCTCGCGTGCATATGCTTCTAAGGCGGTAAAACAACTTTCCGTGTCGTCCTCGTCGCCTGTAACATGATCTTCACCGCCGATAATGATAAGCGGCTCGCCTTTGTCTTTCACGCGGCGGATGTAGTGATACGGGTCTTCAGTATCCCAAAAGAGCGCGGTTTCCATTTGCGGTTTTTCGGGACGAATCGCAATGACATATGAGCGGTAAGGCGTTAGCTCCGTTTGCAAAATGGAAAGTTCAATCGGCGTGTGCGTCGCTACAATAACCGACGCTGCGCTGACGATGCCTTTATCGGTTTGCACTTGATTGATTTCGCCTTGCTCCACACTGAGTACGCGGGTTCCATTGAAGAGATAACTGCCATCGCCTTCGAGTTGCTTAGCGAGCGCAACGAGATATTTCGTCGGATGAAACTGTGCTTGATTCGCAAACCGGACGGCGGCTTTGACTTTGAACGGCAGCGGGGCTTCTTGCATCAGCGCGGCATCGATGCCGAGCGAACGGGCGGATTCAAACTCGGCGCGGAGCGAATCCACGTCTTCTTCCTTTTCGGTGAAGTAGTAGCCGGGCACGCGGGCGAAGTCGCACTTGATGCTGAAATCTTCAACCCATTGTTCGATGAGCGCGGTCGCATAGCGCGCGGAGAACGCCGCCCGCATCGCGTCTTCCTTGCTGAAGTTGCGGAGCAGATCGGTATAGTCGGTGTCAAGGTGTTCGGTGAGATGCGCGGTGGTGTAGGACGAAACGCCGGAGTTGCCGATGGTTTTGGCTTCGATCACCGCAACCGTTTTACCGGCGCGCTTCAGCAGCGTTGCCGCCGTCAGGCCGGTGATGCCGCCACCGATGATCGCAACATCAACCGCAACGGTAGCCTGTTGCTCTGGATATTTTTTGGCCTTTACACTGCTAACCCAAAATGACGGATGTAAATTTTCAATAGTCATAGCTCTAAAGGTGTAGTTAAAAAAGAACGGGATATGCTCAACTTTTTCGCTGACCGAGAACGACGAGTGCTACTCCGGCAACAATCGCAACGCCTCCTAAAACCGGCGGTAATGAAACTGTTCGTTGCTTATCGGCCATGATTTCGACTTTGCCCAAGTCAACGGCTTTTTCTTTCGTCGTATAAGTGAAGCCTTGGTAGACAAGAGCAAGCGTGCCGAGCACGATAAGAACGATGCCGAGAAGGACTGTCGGTTTCATGGCGCGGTCAGATGAAAGTAAGTAACGGTGATGGTGAAAATTTTCAGACGGCATCCGGCTGACCTTTCGGCGCGACGGTCATCTGCTGAACTTTATGATACGATTGCTCGATGCTGCCGAGTTGCCTTTGTACGATCTCGCGGGCGGCAGCAGGCAGGGATTTGCTAAGGACGTTGTTATAAGTCTCAATGGCGATATTATCGCCGCGCTCGCATTCTTCGAGGATCGAATCATCGTTGCGGCTGGCGACGGCGGATTTCAGAGCAATCCACCCGCGATGCACCGCGCCCACAAGGGTGCCGCTTTTTGACGGATCACCGCCGAGCGCGCGAATCTGGCCTTGCAGTTCACTGATAAACGCCGAGCGTTGCGATGCGACTGACACAAACAATGCCTTCAGTTCAGGATTGATGATCGCATCCGCTGCGGAACTATAACCCAACTGACCATCGCGGCAGGTTTCGATGAGGCTGTTGAGTTGAGCAATAGCGGCTACACTGGCTTCATCTGGACGGACTTGCGATTCCGTGCCTTCTTGGGAAACATCGTTTTCAGTTGTTACCATAATTGAAACTCAATTTGAAATCCAACTTTTGCAGTTGCTGTCGAGGTAGTGATGAAGCAAGGATGAGAGAACTAAAAATCAAAGGTCGCGGATGATGCGACTGACTTCATGCTTGGCGTCGTCAAGTAATTTTTGAAAGCGAAGACGTGCTTCGCCTTCCGAATCTTCTTTGGAAAGAAATCCTTCGGGTGTCAAGGCCGTATTTGGTCGGTAAGCGTCGCTATGACGCTCGTTCCACCGCTCGCTGAAATCCGTGTCGTTCATGGGTTGTATAAAAGTTGTTTTGAAAAAATTTGGAAGCGTTGGTTGTGGTGATGTAATAAAAAGAACCGCGCTGTTCAAAAGTGATCACAGATGACGTGTTTTGTCGCAGCGCGGTAATTTATGAGGCTGATTTTGTCAGGTTGCTTGAAACTTAGGCGGTTACGCGGCGGCCAACGATGGCGCGGTAAATGGCGAGAAGTAAAACCGCTCCCAAAACACTGCCGATGAAACCTGCCGGTTCGCCGTATTGATAAAGCCCAAGAAACTGACCGAGATAAGTCGCGGCCACTGCACCGACGATGCCAAGAATCGTAGTGATAATGAATCCGCCCGGGTCTTTGCCCGGCATTAGAAACTTGGCAATAATGCCGACGATGAATCCGATGATGATTGTTCCGATGATACCCATGTTCTTGTCTCCGAAAATTTAGATGAATGATTTATTTATGAACTCTAATGTCGTAAAGCATTTGAAAAACCGGAATCACAAAAGCCAGAGTGTTGCGTTTATGATGCCGATATACAGCGATACATTTCAAGGCGCGTGCCAGAAATGAAAATTCCTTAAAAGCCGGAGTTTGAACCACATTTGAACGGTGTAGAGCCGCAAATTATTTCTATGAAAGTGTTATGCGTCCACGAACCCCCAAATGATAGAACTACCCGCAACATATTGGAGATACCCAAAACCACCTTTCATGTCATTCTGAATGCAGCGCAAGCGGAATGAAGAATCCCTTGTCGAATTAGGGATTCTTCGCGTCGCTCAGAATGACAATTTGAGCCGGAGAGGAAGGAATAAGAAAAGAAGGGGTTAGAAAATTGCGCTGAATCCAAGCGTCGGGACGATGGGCAGCATACCGGTTTCGGTCGGGGTAAGCACGGGCACGCCGCCGTTCGGGTTCGGCGTAATATCGTATTGATAAGCGACGACGTTCGTGCGGTTATAGACATTGATCACATCGAGATAAAACTCCCACTGCGCGCTCCAGAACGCGGCCTTCGCGGTGAACCGAATATCCAAGCGGTGGTAATCGGGATAGCGGGTTGCATTGACGTTGGTCTCGTCGCCATACGCGCGGTTGAACGCGACTTTATTGTTGAAAATAGAAGCCGTGCTGATAGCGGCTTCGCCTTCGGAGAGTTCGACGATGCGCGGGGTTGCGCCCACCGGCGCGGTGTAAGGAAAGCCGCTGCCGTATCGCCACCGCACGCTGCCAGCCAGCCAATCGTTGAATTCGTATTGCCCGACGAAGTTGATCGTGTGCCGCTGATCGTAAGTGAAAGGAATCGTCAGGCCGTCGCGGTAACGGTTGGCGTAAGCGAGCGCGTAACTCGCCCAGCCGCTCAGGCGGTCGTCCTTCGTGGTGATGCGTTTCTCCAGCAAAAGTTCAACACCGTACGCCGCGCCCGAACCGTCGTTGATGGCCGTCGTTGAAAGCCGCTCGCGGGTAACCTGAAAAGGTTTTTCCCAACTGCTCACCTGATACGGATCGCCGCCCAAATACCGCGTTTCGTATTCCGGCACGGTTTGTTTTTTCTGCACGATGAGATCATTGAAGACTTTGTAATACACTTCCGCTTTGACTTGCCACCGGTCATCAAGCCACCGCTCAAGCCCCAGCACATAATGAATCGCCCGTTCGGCTTTGAGCGACGTGATAAACTCGCTGTTCTGCGAGAGATCGAAAAGTTGACCTTGCGCCGCTTGGTCGATGAGTTTCTCGTAGCCGGGCGATTGATAGTAGATGCCCCACGCGCCGCGGAGCGTCGTTAGGCCGTCCACGGCGTAAGAGAAATTAAATCGCGGTGAAAGATACGGTTTGGAAATGATGGCGTAGTAATCGAATCTCAAGCCCGGTTGAACGAACAATTTTTTTTCAACCAGTTCGAACTTGTCCTGCGCATACACATTGAACCGGTAGTACCCGCGCGATTGCTCTACCGTTGAATCAATCGGAATCGCGCCGAAGACGCCTTGTCCGATTTGACTGTTGTAAAGGGCTTTCGCATCGGCGTTGGCGGTGAGCAAAAAGTAAATCGAGGTCGAAAGCAAATCAACGCCCGCGCCGGTTTCCAGTTGATGTCGCGGAAGTTTGTAGCCGAAGTCGTTGCGCAGCGAACTTTTGACAAACGCGAAACTGGATTTCGAATCGATCACCTGCGCGGCGAGTCGGCTGATGACGCTATCGGGCAGGTCTTCCAAATCTTCGTCGGAAAAATTCAGACGGTCGGCAAACGCGCCGCCGAGCCGCGAATCGCCGCTGTTGCGGTACCACGAAGCCGTCAGTTTGTTGAATGTGTTTTCGTTCGGACGGTAATGCCACGCCGCGCCTAAGACATCGTTGTTCGTCGTATTGCCGACGTTGATACTGTCGGGATTGGCCGCCGTCCGCGCGGTGCTGATAATATCCACCGCATCGCGGCCAATGACGCCGATGAATTGCAACCGGTGTTCGGGCGCAAGTTGAAACGCAAGGCGGCCTTGAAAATCGACGAAGTTCGGAAAAGCAACGTTGCGGTCGACGAGGTTCGCGCTGCGCAAAATCGGTCCGACGATTAAATCATAATACGTGCGGCGCGCCGAGAAGAGCCACGAACCGTTGAGGCCGAAGGGAGATTTTCCCTCGGCGACGAGGTTCGCATCGGTGATGTTGGCATTGAGTTGCACAGCGAGCGGACGCTCTTTCGTGCCGTCGCGGTTCGAAATATCGAGCACCGCCGAAAGCCGGTCGCCGTACTTGGCAGGGAAACCGCCGGTGATCAGGCTGACGTCGGCGACGGTTTCGGGATTGAACATGCTGATCGTGCCGTAGAGCCGGTAGGGATTGAAGACTTCGATATCGTCCATGAGCATCAGATTTTGATCGGGGCCGGAGCCGCGGACGAAGAGTTGCGACGAGAAATCATTTTGCGCGAGCACGCCCGGCACGGCCTGCAATGCGCGCAGCACGTCTTCAATCGCGCCCGCCTGAATCTTTGCTTGCCTCGGTTCAATTCGAAAGACGCTCGTGCGCGGATCGGCTTGCTCCTGCCGCTGTTTGCCCGCAACGACTTCCACTTCCTTGGCCGCGACGGAACTTTCCTTCATCGAAAAATCCAAGCGCGTCGTCTGTCCGTCGGTGATGATGATGTCGCGCGTCAGGGTTTCGTAGCCGAGAAAAGTCGCTTGCAACGTGTAAGTGCCTGCGGTGAGATTCGGGATGGAAAAGAAGCCTTGCAAGTTGGTCGCATCGCCGAACGGCGTGCCTTTCACAACGACGCTTACGCCCGCCATCGCCTCGCGCGATTTTGAATCGACCACCTTGCCTTCAAGCGTTCCGCTGGCGTTCGCCGCCGTTGCGAGCGATAAAGATGCGAGCGATAAAGAAAAAATGAGCGGCAGAAAAAGGGAGAGAAAAACTCGATGCATATTTTGTTTTCTTTTTTGTCATTGACGGCGCAAGGGCGAGACATGCCTCGCCCCTACAATGATTGCGTCCAAAATGACGGAACATTAATAACTAATTGCAGGTGTCTTTCGAATGTATGTCGCGCTGGAAAGTTGCTTCAGCATAAAATCGGCGACGTCGGCGCGGGAAATTTGTCCGGTAATATCTTTGCTCAGACCGCTGCGATAAATACCCGTCCGCGGCCCGTCCGTCAGCCCGCCCGGCCTGACGATAATCCACTCGGCGTTGCTTTCCATAATTATTTTCTCTTGCCGCTCTTTATCCACGAACACGCTTTTGAGAAAGAACGGAACGACGATTTTGCCGAAGAAAAATCCCATCTGATCCTTGCTGTCGCCAAGGCCGAGCGAGGTTTCACAGATAAAGCGTTTGATGCCGAATTGCGACATCGCCCGCAAAATGTTCGCCGTGCCGTCCGAAAGCACGGTGTTGGACTTCAGCACCTTTACGCCCAGTGCCGAAAGCACCGCTTCTTGATTGGGCATCACTTTGAGCAACGACGGCGAATCTGAAATGTCGCCTTTAACGACCGTCAGATTCGGATGCGATGCGGTAACGGAATCCGGGTTGCGAACGAGCGCGGTGATGCGGTGATTTTGATCCAAGGCTTGCTGTAAAAGCACTTTGCCCGTGCCGCCCGTCGCGCCGAAAATAAGCAGGTTCATGGTAGAGTCAGCTGAAAAGGTTTTTGAAAAAGGAATGGTAAAAAGAACTTCAAAAGGAGCGGGATTAGTGCAACAACCCGCGAACAAAGATGAATCGTTTTCCGCCGCCCGCAAAAAACCTTCCGATGAATGGCAGTCCCGGCGGATGGACGGCAATCTTATAGCCGCGCCTCAAAATATTTTTAGGGCGAAAATGGGACGAAAATGAGACGAATCAGGGATGAGTGTTAACAAATCGTATCGCTCCGAGCAACGTGCAATCCGGCGGCCTTGTATTCGCGTAGGCATTGACAGATACCGCATTTGGAATCGTATTTAAACCTCTTCCGCTTTTTCAACCTATTTGGAGACACCACGCTATGAAAACTTTGCACAAACTTGGTCTGGCCCTGCTGCTATCCGCAGGCTTGACCGCTACCGGTCTGTCGCTTTCACAACCGACTTACCTCGATGCTTCCAGCCACCGCGAGGCCCCGCTGATCAGTGCCGATCCTTTGGCCGATAACTGCGACCTCTACGCCTTCCGCTCGCCCGACGACACCAACACCGTAACCATCGTTGCCACCTACATTCCGCTCGAATTGCCGGAAGGCGGTCCGAACTACGCAACCTTCGGCGAGAACATTAATTACGAGATTCACATTAAGAACCAAACGAGCACCGCGGCACTCGGCTCGGCCACGGATAACATTACTTACCGCTTTACCTTCACCCAGACGAACGAAGACCCGACCACATTTTTCAACATCCGGCTCGGTGCTCAAAACTTAAAGACGTCCTACACGTGCAGCAAAAGCGTGAACGGCGGCGGCTTTACCGCGCTCTTCAACGACGGCATCGTGCCGCCGAACAACATCGGCCCGCGCTCCATCGGCACTTCGGTTGGCATCAACCAAACATATGACGCCCTCGTGAATTCGGCGGTCAAGAGCATCGGCGAAGGCACGTTCTTCTGCGGGCCGCGCGACGATCCGTTCTTTGTAGATTTGGGCGGCGTGTTTGATTTGGGTCAGACCCGCAAAGCCTTTGGCACAGATGCTGCTAATCCCGCCAATGCCCGCGACGCGGTGGCCGGTTACAACACGCACGCTATCGTGATCAAAATCCCGATCAGCACGTTGCAGAAAGACGGCAAGAACACCACGCAAGCCGCCGGTATTTTGGATCGTGATTTCGTGATCGGCGTTTGGGCTTCGGCCAGCCGTCCGCAAGTAACGACGCTCTCGACCAACGGCGACAAGCCCACTGTGAGCGGCAACTACGTTCAAGTTTCGCGCTTGGGTATGCCGCTGACGAATGAAGTCATTATTCCCGTCGGCCAGAAAGACAAGTGGAATGCTTACACGCCCTACAGTGCCGAAGAACAAACTTTCGCCACCTATTTCGCTAATCCCGAACTGGCACTCTACATGGACAGTTCGCAGTATGCAGCGGCGATTCCGGGTCTCGATCCGCTCATCGTCCAATCGCAGTCTTATCCGGCCATCGGTGTGATCCCGGGCTATACCACGCCGGGCTTTGATTTCCGCAACACGAAAGACGGCGCGTTCGCAGTCTTAGCACTTGCGCCTGATCTTACCGGCACCGCCTTCGCCGTCCCGACCGCACCCGCGATTGGCGGTTTGAACACTGCGCTGGTCGGTGCCGGTCAGCCGCGCCGTGTGGACATTCTGCCCATCTTCTACTTCGGTGTGCCGAACCTGATTCCGTATCAACTCGCAACCGGCAAAACCGGCGGCCCGCTGAGTGCAGGTAAACCGTTCGTCGAAACTTTCCTGCCCATCACCTCCGACGCAGGCAAACTCTACGGCGGCGATATGCTGCGGCTCAACATGGCGACCCCGGTTACGCCGCGCGGCACAGAGGACTACAATACAAACGCCCGCTTCGGACTTATTCAGGCGGCGGTCAACGGGTTGCTCGCTGCGCCCTACAACACGACGACGAACATCGAGTTCATTCCCCATATGGATGGCTTCCCGAACGGCCGCCGTTTGGAAGACGATGTGACGACGATTGAACTTCAGGCGGTCGGCGGCCTCGTGCTTGCCGCGGTCGGATTGCCGTTCAACGATGCGGTCTCCGGTGCCTACGCAGACCTCGCTTCCGCGAAACTCGTCGGCGAATTGACCTACAATGCAGGTCCGACGAAAAACGATCTGGCACTTCCCGGTGCGTTCCCGTATCTGGCCACGCCGCACCGCGGTTATGATTATGTCAAACAACTGACCTCAGTTGCACCGCCCCTGCTTGCAGCCGCAGGCGGCAGCGTTGTCGGCGGATCGGCGCCCAAGGCGTTCGTGCTGGAGCAAAACTATCCGAACCCGTTCAATCCCGAAACGACGATCAAGTATCAGGTCGCCGCGACGAGCAACATCAAAATGCGTATCTACAACAGTCTCGGACAAGTTGTAACGACGCTGGTTGATAAGAATCATGCGCCCGGTGTGTATACCGTCAATTGGAACGCACAGAAATCGGCAAGCGGTATGTACTTCTATCGGCTTGAAGTGAACGGCGTCGCACAACCGGCGCGCAAAGCCTTGCTTGTAAAGTAAAAGTCATTCCGTGTTTCCGCCCCTTTGTGAAAGGAGGTTGAGGAGACCGGAAGATTCGATGTTTTGAACGCCCCCGGCATTTTCACAATGAATATGCCGGGGGTTTTTTAATAAACCTGCCATCAATCATTATGAAAAATCTTCGCGCTCTCGCAGTGGCCGTCGTTATTGGCCTTCTCAGCGGTCTGGGTATTTATTTCGCATTTCTGAAACGCGAACCGCCCAAAGAATTGCCTTCGCTCAGTCCGCGCTCCGGCGACGCGACTTTGCAATCGGAATTTCTCAACGCGAAGAACGCGGTCGATCATTACCGCACCGAGATTCGTACGCATCCCGACATCACCAAAAATTACGTTCAACTCGCTCAACTCTTGATGCAGGAAGCCCGCATCACCGCCAAGCATCACGAATATATTCCCAAAGCCCAGTCGCTTTTAGATGAAGCGTTGCGCCGTGCGCCGCAAGACTTCGAAGCCCTCGCCACAAAGGCCGCACTGTTGATGACGCTTCACCGCTTTGAAGAAGCCAAAGCCTTTGCGGAGAAAGCCACCGCCCAAAACGCCTACAATGCCAGTTCGTACGGCGTGCTCTGCGATGCGCAGGTCGAACTTGGCAACTACGAAGACGCCATCAAGACCTGCGACAAAATGCTCTCGCTGCGCCCCGACCTGCGTGCCTACGCCCGCGCGGCCTACTTGCGCGAACTTCACGGCGACCTTCAGGGCGCGACGGACTTGATGCGGCTCGCCGCCGATGCCGGTATTTCGGGACAGGAAAACCGCGCATGGGTGCTCTATCAATTGGGATCGCTTTATTTCACGCAGGGCAAGATCGATACGGCAGCGTTCATCTACACCGGCATCTTAGAAGAGCGTCCGAACTTCGCCTACGCAGAGAGCGGCCTTGCGATGGTGAAGGCGGCGAAAAAAGAAAACGGCGCAGCGACCGGATATTTTATCAAAGCCGCACAGTCCGCACCCGAACATGTTTTTCTCGAACAACTCGCCGATTTTTATTTGGCATTGGGACAGAAACAACCCGCGGAAGAACTCGCCAAAAAAGTTTTGACCGCGTTCGAGGAGCATGAAAAAGACGGATGGAACATCGACCGCGAAAAGGCTGCGTTCCTGCTCATCCACAACCTTCAGCCCGATGAATCCTTGATGCGGGCGAAGCGCGACTGCGCCCGCCGTCCTAAAAATATCGATGCCTTGGAAACCTACGCGCTAGCGTTGCACAAAACCGGAAAGTCCGCCCAAGCCGCGCCACTCATCGCGCAAGCCATGCGGCTCGGCACGAAGCGGGCGACGCTGCACTATCACGCCGCCACGATTTACCGCGCCGCCGGAAAATCATCCGAAGCCCTTGCGGAACTGCGCCGCGCGACCGATGAACGCATTGATCTTTATCCGCTCTACGCCGCCGGTGCAAAAAGCCTGATGGATTCCCTGACGCAAGTCGCCGCCGTGAAATGATGTCGTTTCCTCGCAGGCCTCAAGCTTGTAGCTTGTAGTGATGGTGCCGCGACTCGAAGGCGAATAAAACTTTCAACAAAAAAACTTGCGATGCAGAAAGTAAAACCGGTCAGCACGGCGCTCATCGTGCCGGTGTGGCTCACGGCGGCGATGTTCAACCTCGGCGTGTGGACGCTCGTCGCCATCTTCTTTGCGACGCAGCTTTATGCATATGAAACGTCCCTTGGCATTGCGGCAAATCTTTGGGAGATTTTGCGTTCGGCGTTGCTGGAATGGTATTTATGGGCGGCGGCAACGCCGCTCATCTGGCGACTGGCCGGGCGTGTGCCCATTGAATCCGCGGCGTGGCAGAAACCGGCGGCATTGCATCTGTGCGCAAGTTTTTTATTTGCGTTCGCGCACATCGCGCTCCATGCCACTTTGCACTTGCTCTCGCAACCCTTGCTCGTGCCCCATCTTTGGGCAAGGCCGGAGATATTCAGCGCGGTCTTTTGGAAACTCGCCGCCCGGCTCACGACGGATATTTTACATCTCAATCTCATTACCTATTGGCTCATCATCGGCGCAGCGCATTTGGTGCGGGCGCACCGCACGGCGAGTGAGCGGGAGGTGCGTGCTTCGGCGCTGGAGTCGCAACTCGCCCGCGCGGAACTGGCGGCCTTGAAGATGCAACTTCAACCGCATTTTTTATTTAACACGCTCAATGCCGTCGTTGCATTGGTGCATCAAAACCCGAATGCTGCCGAGCAAGTCATTACACGGCTCAGTCGGTTTTTGCGGTTGACGCTCGATACCGCACACCAAGAAAAACTTCCGCTCTGGCAGGAAATAGAATTCATCGAAACCTATCTCGAGATCGAACAAGTCCGCTTTCCAAGGTTAAACGTCAGCATCAACTTGCATCCTGAAACGCTCTCGGCGCTTGTGCCGAGTTTGGTGTTGCAGCCGCTCGTCGAGAACGCGATCAAGCACGGCATCTCAAACCGCAGCCGGTCGGGATGCTTGGTGGTGTGCTCGGAGCTGGAAGGATCGATGTTGAAAATTTCGATCACCGACGACGGCGCAGGGTTGAGCGCACGGGCAACCGAAGGCATCGGTATTTCAAACACGCGCCTGCGATTGCGTCAGTTGTACGGCGAGCGGCAACAGTTCACGCTTGATGCCGCGTCAGAGCACGGCACAGTGGCTTGCCTCATTTTGCCGTTTGAACCGGACACACATCACGCACCTGAGATATTCGGAGGTGCCGAACCCGAAGAAATAAATCTTGCTTCATTTCAAACCGGTGAAAGATGGTAAAACTTAGAACACTGATCGTTGATGATGAGCCGCTGGCTCTCGAGCGGCTTCGTTCGCTGCTCGCAGCCGAACCCGATATTGATCTCGTCGGTCAGTGTGCCTCCGGCGAAGACGCCATCGAAGTGATGAGGCAGCATGAGCCCGATCTTGTTTTTCTCGATGTGCAAATGCCCGAACTGACCGGCTTCGATGTGGTGAAATCGTTGCGCGGCGGAGAAGCGGTTTCAGAAGCATTGCCCGTCATCGTATTCGTAACCGCGTCGGCGCAACATGCGGTCGAAGCCTTCAATGTATGTGCAGCGGATTATTTGCTAAAACCTTTCGACCGCAGCCGGTTGCAGGAGTCGCTCCGGCGGGCACGGAGCCGAATCAACCAACACCGTACGGGCGAGGCCAACAATCAAATAAACGATCAACTGACCGCACTCATCAACACGGCGGCACGCTCGCAAGTGTCGGAAGAGAAACACCGGAGCGAGATGCACATCAAGCGTATCGCCGTCAAAGCGTCGGGGCGGGTCTTTTTTGTTAAGACGGAAGACATCGATTGGATTGAGGCGGCGGATAATTATGTGTGTTTGCACGTCGGATCGAAGTCGCATCTCGTCCGCGAAACGCTTTCGAATATCGAATCGCAACTTGGTGCAACGCTATTCGCGCGCATTCACCGCGGAGCGATTGTCAATCTCGAACGCATCAAAGAATTGCATCCGCACTTCCACGGCGAGCATGTCGTGATTTTGCACAACGGCACACGGCTGATGCTGAGCCGCAACTACCGGCACAACTTGCCGCATCTCTTGGGTAAAAATTTTTAGGCGAGACTGATCTGTAAAAACGCCGCTTCGCCCCGCGAAAAAGTCTGCTCGTCCCAAATCCCTCGCCCTGTATGGTACAATACGGTAGGTTGCACATTCCTGTGATGCAACGAAAGTTGCGGCAACCTACCATAAAACCATTCATGCCATGAAAAATCATTTTCAAGCCGAAGCACATCTTCGAAAAAACCGGCTTTGCGTTTTGCTCATTCTATTACTTCTCAATCCTGCAATCGCAGCGGCGCAGGAGGGTGCCAAGACGGGTGCTGTCCGCGGCAAAGTGATTGAGAAATTTTCCGGCGAACCGATTACAGGCGTGAAGGTATCCGTTGCGGAAACCACGCTTGGCGCAACCTCAGACTCGGCAGGTAATTTTACGATTGGCGACGTACCGACCGGCAATCGCAGTGTTTACGCGGCTCTGGAAGGCTTTAAATCACAGTCGCTTCGCATCACGGTCGCGCAGGGCGACACTGGTTTTATTCGCGTATCCATGCAGACGGATGCGTTCGCCGTATCTGAAATTGTTATCGAAGCGGACCGCGAGTACTCGGCGGCGTCTTCGCGGGAATTGCGGGCGGTGGATTTCGATTTGCGTCCGCGTCAATCGGCGCAAGACTTGCTGCGGCTCGTGCCGGGTTTGTTCATCGCGCAGCACGCGGGCGGCGGCAAGGCGGAACAAATTTTTCTACGCGGCTTTGATATTGATCACGGCACGGACATTAACATTTCCGTCGACGGCCTGCCGGTCAATATGGTCTCGCACGGCCACGGACAGGGCTATGCCGACGCGCACTTCATCATTCCTGAAACCATCGAGCGGATTGATATTCAGAAAGGACCGTACTTCGCCGAGCGCGGCGACTTCGCCACGGCGGGCGCGGTTTCATTTAAAACCAAAGACGCTCTTGATTACAATCTCGTCTCGCTCGAGGGCGGCGGCTACGGCTTCGGACACGGCGTTGCGCTTTTGCAACTGCCGATTGAAAACGACCAAACTTCCGCATACATCGCCACCGAATTTTTGCACAACGATAGTTTCTTCGAAAGCAAACAGGATTTCAACCGCTACAACCTGTTCGGAAAACTGACGACGCGGCTTTCGAACGAAGCGACGTTGGGACTGAGTTTTTCCGGTTTTGGGTCGTCGTGGAATGCGTCGGGGCAAATTCCCGAACGCGCGATTGCATCGGGCGAGATTACGCGCTTCGGCAGCATCGATGCGCTCGAGGGCGGCACAACCCAGCGCGAAAACCTGATTCTCAGTTACAACTCGTCGCTCAAATCTAACGCGTCGCTTCAGACATCGCTTTACTACACGCACTACCGCTTCCGGCTTTTCTCAAACTTTACGTTCTTTAAAGACGATCCGGTAAACGGCGATATGATCGAGCAAAACGATCTCCGCTCGATTTTCGGCTTTCGCGGACAGTATCAAATTCGCGGCGCGATCTCAACCATCCGAACCGCGACCAGCATCGGCACGGAATTTCGAACGGATGAAATCAATGTTGAACTTTACCGTGCGCCGAACCGCGTGCGAACGACTTCGACCGCGCTTGCGATTGTGCACGAAAAATCGACGGGAATTTTCGTGAAGGAAGAACTAATCTTCAGCCCGCGGTTCCGCATGGAGTTTGGGCTTCGGGGCGACTACTTTATTTTTGACGTCGAAGACCGGTTGAAAAAAGATTCCGTCGATCAGTCGCGGTACGTGCAGCAAACCTTGCTCAGCCCGAAGTTCAACGCCATTTACTCGCCGTTCCAACGCTTGGATATTTTCCTCGATGCGGGCACGGGCTTTCACTCCAACGATGCGCGGGGCGTTGCGCGGGATAACAATCTGCCGGTGTTGCCGCGCGCATTCGGCGGCGAGTTCGGATTACGGATTCAACCGGTGGATCAACTGGTGATTTCGGCAGCGGCTTGGATTTTGGATTTGGAAAACGAACTTGTGTATGTCGGCGATGAAGGTGTAACGGAAGTGAGCGGCCCGACACGCCGCATCGGCCTTGACCTCGACGCCCGCTATCAAGTACTTGCGTGGCTCTACGCCGATCTTGATGTGAATCTGAGTCGCGGCAGATACAAAGACGCTGCGGAAGGCGAAGATTTTATCGCGCTCGCGCCGACCTTCACTTCCGTCGGCGGCCTGACCGCACGCTATCCGAACGGCCTCGAAGGAAGTTTGCGATACCGGCATTTATCCGCTGCTCCGGCGATTGAAGACAACAGCGTGCAGACGCGCGGCTACACCGTGTTCGATCTCACGCTCGGGTTCCGAACGCCCGCCTATAAAATCGGACTCACGGTCGAGAACTTGTTTAACACGAATTGGAACGAGGCGCAATTCGAAACTGAATCGCAATTGAGAAATGAAACCGCACCGGTGCAGGAATTGCACTTCACGCCCGGCACGCCCGTCAATGTGAAAGGCTCGATCTCTTACTTCTTTTAAATCTTTAAATCGCCGCTTCTATCAAATGTCATTCTGAGCCCCCTTGGGCGTGGCCAAGGGTAAACTCCGCGAAGAATCTGCGTTTGAATCGAGGAGTGAATGCAGATTCTTTCCCGCGGGAGCGGGATTTGCAGCACATTCACCCGGCGTTGCGTTCAGAATGACAATCGAGTTTCTTTTAAACTTGCAGCATGGAAACATTCAAACTTTTTTTTGGGCTTGGGCTACAGCACATTCTCAGCGGCCACGATCACTTGCTGTTTCTCGCGGCGTTAATTTTAGTTGCGCCATCGATTGCTGATTTGACAAAAGTCATCACCGCTTTTACGATCACGCATTCGGTTACGCTCGTGCTCTGCGCGCTGAACATCATCCGGCTTGATCCGGTGATTACCGAAGCTTTCATTGCCGCATCAATTTTATATGTCGGCGTCGAGAACGTCGTCGCGCCGGTGCAACGGCGGCGGTGGATTGTGGCCGGATTGTTCGGCCTCGTGCACGGCAGCGGTTTTTCAGGACACTTAACGGATTTGCTCAAGGCGGTGATGTCGCAGGGCGGCGTGTGGCAAGCAATCACCGGTTTTAATCTCGGCATCGAGGCGGGGCAAATCATCGTCATTGCAATTCTATTTCCGCTCGTGCTTTGGTTGCGCCGTTCGGAGAAAGCCGGATTGATTATCACCGAACTCTCGCGGGCGATTGCGGCCACCGGATTGGTACTGATGGTTCAGCGGATCGGCGGCACGTGATAATGCCCGAGTGATTCAATCACGGCATCGTGCAAGAGTCGCCGCACCGCGCGGATTTTGTTGTTGGCGGAAGTCGGATAAACGCGGTTGGTGAAAAAAACGACGCAAAGGTTTCGAACCGGATCGACCCAGATGCTTGTGCCCGTGTAGCCGCTGTGCCCGTAAGAACCCGCCGAAAAATATTTTCCCGTCATTGCTTTTTCATCCGCCGAGCGCGTATCCCAACCGAGTGCCCGCGTGGACTTCGAAGATTGCCGTTTGACGAACATCGAAACGGTTTGCGGCTTGAGATAAACTTTCCCCTGCGCCTTTCCGCCCTGCATCAGCACTTGCATCAACCTTGCCGCATCGCTTGCGGTGGAAAATAAACCGGCGTGCCCGCTAACGCCGCCCTGCAACGCGGCCCGCGGGTCGTGCACCAGTGCCCGCACGGGCAACGGCGGCGACTTCCAACCGGAATCAAATTCGACCGGCGCCAGACGTGCTTTGAGTGAATCCGCTTTCAAAGAATCTTGCAGCGGAAAAAACTGCATCGTTGTGAGGTCAAGCGGTTGTATAAATGTATCGCGGAAATACATGTCAAGCCGTTTGCCGGTGATGCGGCGGACGACTTCACCGAGCACGATGAAATTTAAATCGCTGTAGATGGTCGTGTCGCCCGCGCTTCGAAGCAAGCGTTCGCCGTAGATAGCCGTCAGCATGGCGTTCGCAGTGAAGCAGGTTTTTTCGTAGGGGCGAAACGCGACGAGGCCGCTGTTGTGTAAAAGTAGATTTCGAATCGTGAGGCTGTCTTTACCGTTCGCGGCGAACTCAGGAATGAACTTAGACACAGGGTCGTCCAATTTCAGTTTGCCGTCGTCGTAGAGCCGCATGATTGAAGTCGTTGTACAAAGCACCTTCGTCAGCGAGGCAAGGTCGTAAATCGTGTTGGTGTCCGCACGGGCGGCGGCGGTACTGTAAGTCAAGCGTCCGAAGCCTTCATGAAAGACGAGTGAATCCCGGTAGAGCACCGCCACCGTTGCGGCGGGAAATGCGCTATCGGCGATGGCCGCATTCACAACTTTGCGAACGGAATCGAAGCCTGAGGCGGATTGAAGTGAAATATTTTTCGGCTGAGCGCAGGCCGCAGTTGAAATGAAAGAGAGCGTGAAGAAAAAGAATATCAGTCGGTGCATCGGCGATAAAATTTTCGCAATGTAGCACGCAGGCTGTATTTTCCCGTGCCCCCGCCAAATCCTGTTTGTCATTCTCAATGCTCACTTTTCTTTTGCGGCGGATGCTGCAAGCCTTGCTGATTGTTTTCGGCGTTGCGACGGCCACCTTTTTTATGATGTACGTTTTGCCCGGCGATCCCGCCCGCCTGATGCTCGGCAACCGCGCCGACGTCCAATCGGTCGAAGCCGTGCGCGCGGAATTGGGCTTGGATCAACCGCTCTACATTCAATACGCCCGCTTTCTGGGCAAGGCGGCGCAAGGAAATTTAGGCCGCTCGTACGCGACGAATCGCGGCGTCTTGGAAACGATTCTCGAACGCTTTCCGGCGACGGCGTTGCTCGCGCTTTCGGCGATGGCGATTTCAACCGTGCTCGGTATTGCCATCGGCATCATCTCGGCGATACGGCGATATACATGGATCGATAACGGCGTGATGCTGCTCGCGCTCGTCGGGATTTCGACGCCCGGTTTTTTTGCGGGCTTGCTTGTCGCGTGGATTTTCGGATTTGAACTCGGCTGGTTTCCGATCTCAGGCTACATCACCGACGGCTGGCAATACCTCGTGCTGCCGATGATGACGCTCGCCGTCAGGCCGCTCTCGATCAACGCGCGATTGACAAGATCATCGATGCTCGATGTGCTCTCGCAGGATTACGTCCGCACCGCGCAGGCGAAAGGGCTTTCATGGTATGTTACGGTGGTGCGGCACGCCTTGCGCAATGCGCTCAACCCGGTCATTACTTCGGTGAGCAGTTGGCTGGCGGGGTTGCTGGCGGGCGCGTTCTTCATCGAGTTTATTTTTAATTGGCCGGGCATCGGATTACTGGCGATTGACGCGATTCAAAAACGCGACTTCCCGATGATCCAAGGCGTGGTGCTTTTTACCGCAATCATTTTCATCTTCATCAACATCGTCGTCGATGTGCTTTATGCGTGGATCGATCCGCGCGTCAAACTCGCCTGACCCAAATCCCGCCAAAGTCCCGCGCACGGAGTTAACACAATGTTAATTTTAGCGGCGCGGTGTCCGTCCGTACCTTTGCATTCCTAACCCATGCAAACGGTCTTTTAACTACAATTCCTAAAACGACGGACTATGAAAAAAATTCTTTCACTTTTTGCGCTCGTGCTGCTCTTCACCCAAAATGTTCAGGCACAGGCTACTTTGCCTTTCTCTCAAAACTGGTCTGACACAGCTGCGATCACGACCAACGACGTCTGGTCGGGCGTGCCGAACATCATCGGATTTCGCGGCGACAATTTAGTTGCATCAACCGGCGCAAGTCCTGATACGATTCTTGCAAACAGCGACACCATTGACGTCGTTGCGAATCAGAGCAACCCGACCAGTTTCGTTACCGGCGCTGTGATTGAGTTCGACGGCATTACCGATCCGACAATTGCAGTCAACGGCTCAGGCACAGCGGATGCTCCGTACATTCGTATCAGCATCACAACGGTGGGCAAGTCGGATATTACCGTCGCTTACAACCTGCGTGATCTCGATGGCTCAGCGGATGATGCCGTTCAGCCGGTGGCTTTGCAATACCGCATCGGCACTACGGGAAACTTTACGAATGTCCCCGCAGGCTTCATTGCCGATGCCTCTTCAGGGCCAAGCCTCAATACGCTTGTAACCGCAGTGAACGCGGTGCTGCCCGCCGATGCAAATGATCAAGCCGAAGTGCAAATCCGCATCATCACGGCCAACGCAGCCGGCAACGATGAAGCCATCGGCATCGATGATATTTCCATCACCGGCACAACCATCGTGGTTCCGCAAAACAACTTGCTGAAGCTTATCGGCTCTTACAAAACGGGCGTCTATGATTCCGACGGCGGCACAACCGAAATCGTTGCGCATGATCCGGCAACGCAGCGGCTCTTTGCCGTCAACGGTGCCTCGCGCACGATGTCGGTCATCAGCATTTCCAATCCGGCGGCTCCGGTGCTCTTGTTTGATGTCGTCTTCTCCGGCCAGTTCACGCCGAACAGCGTTGCCTCAAAGAACGGCCTCATCGCCGTTGCACTTCAAGATTCACCGAAGACGAACAATGGCCGCGTGTTTTTCTATGATGCCAACGGCGCCGACGCCGCGGCATTCACAACGCCGGTTAAGGAAATTACCGTCGGCGCATTGCCCGATATGCTCACTTTCACGCCGGACGGCAACCGCGTTTTGGTCGCCAACGAAGGCGAGCCGAACAGTTACGGTCAGGGCGATTCATTCGATCCCGAAGGTTCGGTCAGCATCATTGACTTGACGGGCGGCGTGGCCGCTGCAACGGTGGTCAATGTCGGCTTCGGCGATTTTAATTTGTCGGGCGGCTCGCGCGCGGCGGAAACAGCGGCGGAGATCACCAAGGGTCTGCGCATCTTCGGACCCGGCGCAACGGTCGCGCAGGATTTAGAGCCGGAATACATCGCCGTCGCGGGCGACACCGCATTTGTTACGCTTCAGGAAAACAACGCCGTCGCCACCATTCAAATCAGCACGGCTTCGATTATTTCCGTCAAGTCGTTCGGATTCAAAAATCATAGCCTCGCGGGCAACGGCTTGGACGCAAGCGACCGCGATGGCGCGGGCGGCACGGCCAAACTCAACATCCAGAACTGGCCGGTCTTCGGCATGTATTTACCCGATGGCGTCGCTACTTATAGCGTTGGCGGTAAAAACTATTTCATCACGGCCAACGAAGGCGATGCCCGCGAATACGTCGGCTTGCTTACCGGCAGCGCAAGCACCGAACGCGAAGACCCGCGCATCAGAGGTAACTTCGCGCTCAACAGTGCCATCTTCACCGATTCACTCACGCTCGTGCAGGATTCCGCGCTCGGACGCCTGCGGGCAACGAAACTCTTCGGCAACGGCGACGGCGTGAACGGCTACGACAGCCTCTTTACCTTCGGCACGCGCTCGTTCTCGGTGTGGGACGAAAACGGCGTGCAGGTCTATGACAGCGGCGATGAACTCGAACAACGCACCGCTTCGGCGTATCCGTCCAACTTCAACTCGAGCAACGACAACAATACTTTCGACGACCGCAGCGCGAGCAAAGGCCCGGAGCCGGAAGGCATCACGATTGGCGAAGTCGGCGGCAGGGTTTATGCGTTCATCGGCCTTGAGCGCATCGGCGGCATTATGATCTATGATGTTACCACGCCCGCCGCGCCGGTATTCGTGCAGTATCTCAACAACCGCGATTTCGCCGTCGCACCGGGTGCAGGCACGGCTTTGACGGTTGGTGATTTAGGACCGGAAGGCCTTGTGTTTGTGCCCGCCGCCCAAAGCCCGAACAGCCGTAACCTCGTCATCGCGGCCAACGAAGTGAGCGGCACGGTATCCATTTTCGTTTATGATGATCAGCCGCTCAGCGCAGGCGACGTGAGCGACGCGCAGCCGCGGGGGTTTGCATTGAAGCAAAACTATCCGAACCCGTTCAACCCCAGCACGACGATTGCATACACGCTGGCGAATGCCGAACAGGTTTCGCTGAAAGTTTACGACGTGTTGGGACGTGAGGTCGCAACATTAGTCAACAGCAAACAATCCGCCGGAAACTACCGCCTGCCGTTCAACGCCTCGCGTTTGGCGAGCGGTGTTTATTTCTACCGCTTGACGGCGGGCGCACAAAGCACGGTCAAGAAAATGATGCTTCTCAAATAAACCGGAGAAAGTTCATCAGTCAATTTCAAACGGTCTATCTCAAAACGGGCATCTCAAGGATGCCCGTTTTGTTTGGCGGCGGCGTGTTACGCCTTGTTAATGCTGCGGTAATGAAATGATAATTTGAGTTTGCCCCGCCGCAGGTCGACCTTTGTACAATTCTCACCAAAGACAAAAACCATAAACAAAGGACAACACATGAAAACCTGTGTCGGCGCAGTCGTTTTCAGTTTCATACTTGCGCTCGCGGGCAATGCTTCCGCACAAACTTTATACCGCACGGTAGCTGACGGTAATTGGACGGACAACACAATATGGGAGCAATCCATAGACGGCGGCGCGACTTGGAATCCCGCTGCAAGTTCACCCACTTCCGCCGACGGCGCGATCACGGTGCGAAGCCCGAACACCGTCAACATTCTAAACACACCGCTGACGATTGATGAAACGACGGTTGAGTTCGGGGCGGCTCTGGAAAACGCCGTCGCTGATCCGGCTACTTTTCAAGTTGCGAACGGTGCCGGTGATGATCTCATCATCTTCGGGGAGTTTCGTGTGAGTGAAAATCCGCCGGGCAGTACGGGCACGATCCGTGTCAAAACAAACGGGCGTATTGAAGTGCGGTCGAATGCGGTTGGCGGCAACGGAAGTTACGCGTCCAATCCCCGATTTTTTTATGAGACCAATGCCGAGTTCTTTTGGAATCCGTTTCCCATCGCCGCCTTTGTAAGCAGCGGTGCAACGTATTTTCCGAACGCTGCCGAAACGGACATCCCGATTTTCCGGTCAGGCATCTCAACGACGGTCGGTGCCGGAGCGACGACCGTCATCAACGGTATTTTGGAAGTAGATGCTGGCCGAACTTTGACATGGAGCAACGGCGGTATCAAAACGTTTCGCAACGGCATTCGCGGCGACGGCGATGTTACACAAAACTCAAACAGCGGACAGTTTCTCGTCTCCGGCGACACCGCCGTCATTGGCGGCACGGGCGTTATCAATCTCAACGCAACTTCGGCTGCGCCTGCTTTGCTCATCAGCAACACGGCTTCTCTAAACCTGCTCTCGAACAAAACCATTAACACGGCAACCGCAGAGGCGGTGCAGGTCGACGGCACATTGAATGCTCAAGCCAATGTCCTTTCCGGCACGGCGGGCTTCACGCTCGCAAGCGGCGGTACGCTCATTACCGCTAATACCGGCGGCGTCAAATCCAGCATCGCACTCACCGGCACGAAAACTTTCAACGCCGCGGCGCGATACGTTTTCAACGGCGCAGCGACACAAAACGCGGGCTTGACAACGACGCCTGTCATTACGAACGCTCGCTATCTTGAGATCGACAACGCCGCCGGAGTTACCCTCGATGCGTCCGTTACCGCCACCGACTCGCTCGCATTAAACCGCGGCGTCTTGACGACAACGCCGTCATTTACTGCGGGGCTTGGCAGCAGCACCGAAGGCACTTTGATCGCTACGGATACCGGTTGGATCAACGGTACGTTCGTCCGTTTTAAAGAAGCCGCGGCCACAACGCTGCTGTTCCCCGTCGGCACGGCGGCGAACCGCCGCCCGCTCATCATGGATTTTACCGCCGCGCCGACGGCAGGCACGATTGCGGTCTCGAACACGGACGGCGCAGGTTCAGTGCCGCTCACGCCGCCGGTCGATGATGCGGGATTTATCCTCACCAACCGCTCAGAACAATTTTGGTCGATGGCTTCACTCATCACCGGTGGCACATATAACCTCAGCCTCAATCCCGACGGTCAGTCAGGCATCACTGAGCTTGCTACTTTGCGCGTCATTCGTTCGCCCGACGGCGGCGTCACATTCGATCCACCGGGCACGCACACCGCCGCGACGGTTTTCGGCGCGGACACGCTGGCCAATCGCAACGGCATCGTGGGGCTTTACAACAATCAATTTTATCTGGCAGGCAGCAGCACCACCGACAATCCGCTGCCCGTCTCGCTGCTCGCTTTCACCGCATCGGCAACAACTTCACCGGGCGGAATGCGCCCATCGCTGCAATGGACGACAGCCTCCGAAACGGACAATGCCGGTTTCATGCTCTATCGCAATGGCAACCTGATCGCGTCTTACCAAACCGTCGCATCACTCACCGGCAGCGGCACAAGGACTTCGGAACGCACCTATAACTACATTGATACCGCGCTGCCCGAAGGCACATACCGGTACGAGCTTCGCTCGCAGGATTACAGCGGACAAGTTCATGCGTATTTCAATGGCCAGACGGAAATCACGCTCACCGTACCGCTTCAAAATCAATTGCGGCAAAATTATCCGAACCCGTTCAATCCGGCCACGGTGATCGGTTATCAATTATCAATGAACAGCGAGGTAAGTTTGAAAGTATATGATGTGTTGGGTCGTGAAGTGGCGTCGCTCGTTGGCGCGCGGCAGGCGGCGGGAAACTACACCGCGTCATTCAACGCTTCGAAATTTTCGAGCGGTATGTATTTCTACCGGCTCAGTGTGCGCTCCGCGGGCGCAAACTTTACCGCAACCAAACAAATGATGTTTCTTAAATAATTTTTTTTCATCTCAACCGGACTATGAAAATTTCTACCGCTCTTACTGCCGCATCGCGGTTACTCTTTGTAAGCTTGTTCATTTGCTCCGGCTCAGTGCCTAAGTCCGCTGCGCAGAGCGTGCCGCAAACCGTCATCTTCCCCGGTCAAACCGGACAGACGCTCATCAATAATTTACGCGCCGCCTATAAACCCAATACCACTTTGGGTTACAGCCGCGCGACGGACACGCTCTACGGACGGCTCTACAATGTATCGGGCAAAGTGAAATGCGTTTATACCGGCTACGAACTTCCCGTGAGCCCCAACGACGGCAATCCGAGCGGCACGGCGTATCAAAACGGCGCGGGCATCAACTGCGAACACACGTGGCCGCAAAGCAGAGGCGCGCAGCAAGAGCCGATGAAAAGCAACATGCACCATTTGTTTCCCACCCGCGTCGACGCCAACGCCGACCGCGGCAATTTGCCCTTCGCGGAAATTCCCGACAACGAAACCAACCGCTGGTACAGATTGGCATCGCAGCAATCCACCATTCCCGCTGCATTCATCGATGAATACAGTGAGTGGAAAACGAATACAAGTTTCGAAACGCGCGAAGATCATAAAGGCAACGTCGCCCGCGCGATCATTTATTTTTACACGATGTACGGCGACCTCGCTTCCACCGATCAAAGTTTTTTCACGCAGCAAGAAACTACGATGGGCGCATGGCACGCTTTGGATCAAGTCGATTCATCGGAGTATTCCCGCACCAACCGCATCGCCGCCAACCAAGACGGTAAAGCCAATCCGTTCATCTTGGATACCACGCTCGTCCGCCGGGCTTACTTCCCCGAAACCCTCACCGCGACCGCGCCCGTCGTTATCGCGCCGACGGCGGCGAGCATCGGCACAACGGCGGCACTGCTCGGCGCAACCGTTTCCTCCGACGGCAACGCTGCCATCACCGAGCGCGGCGCGGTTTGGTCGAGCACCGATGCCGACCCGACGTTGGGCGAGGCAGGCGTAACCGCGATTACGCAAACCGGCACGACGGGCGTCTTCACCGCGTCCGCAACCGCGCTGCCCGTAGCGACACAAGTTTATTTTAGCGGTTATGCGACGAACGGCGCCGGCACGGGCTACACATCTACTGCATCGTTCTATACGCTCTCGCTTGAACCGCCATCCCACCCGACTGACTTTACCGCAACGGCCATATCATCCACACAAATCAATCTTTTATGGACGCTCGCCGCCGATGCTGATGGTTATCTCATCTTGCGGAAGCAAGGCAATGCTGGGGCAATATCCGTGCCGCTCGACGGACAAACTTACACTCCCGGTCAAACGCTCGGCGATGCGACAATTATCGGCAGTGTCTTTGGGTTTAACAGCACCGGCATATCAATCCCAGAGGCAAACACGACGTATACTTTTTCACTTGTGCCGTTCAAATCAGGCGCGAACGCGGCGACGATCAACTACAAAACCGATGCGCCGCCGGTGGCGACGGCAACAACATTTGCCGGGCTTCCCACACTGGCTTCGGTTACGGTTACAAATGTTTCATCAACTTCTGCAACGCTCGGCTCAACGATTCTTGCGGATGGCGGCAGCGCGGTTACTGCGAGCGGCATTCGTTACAGCGTATTTCCCGCGTCGCCTGCGAACTTCGTGGCCACCGCGCCAACGGTAACCAACGGTGATTTCGCGGTTGAAGTATCCGGTCTTGTTCCGGCTACGCCATATATTTTTACCGGCGAGGCCACGAATGCAAGCGGCACGCGTCTCACGACGGATAGTGTATTCTTTACACTTTCTGCCGAGCCGCCATCGCATGTCGGCGGCCTCACTGCAATCGGCGGCGCGGGGCAAGTGAACCTCAACTGGACGACCGCCGCAGCGGGCGCAGACGGTTATGTAATTCTGCAAAGCACTTCATCGCCATCATTGGCACTCAACGACGGGCAGGGCTACACGGTTGGCAACATCATCGATGGCGGTACAAGCGTGGCGTCGGTGATCACCGGCGGGGCCACGCTCACCGCAACAGTTACCGCACTTGCAGGCGGCACGGGCTACAACTTTGCGGTTGTGCCTTTCGCCTTCAACGGCACGGACACGGCAACTTTCAATTACTTCACTTCCGGTGCACCGACCGCCGCTGCAACCACCACCGGATCACCGGCGGCCACAACCGTCGTCAGCTGGGACTTCGCCGATAATGACTCGCTTGCCGATGGCGGCATTCTCGAAAACTTCAGCCGTATCATCACGAAAGTCGGCGCAACGGGACCGATTCAATATTACACCGGTTCGCCCGATCTCTCGATCACATCCGACGGCTGGGACAACGGCAGCGGCACGAAGTATTGGCAAACGGATTTTTCAACGACGGGCTACCGCGAAATCCGGTTCTCATCCAAGCAATCCAGTTCCGGCACCGGCCCGCGCAATTTCGAAGTGCAATACAAAGTCGGTGCCGCCGGTGCATGGACGAACATCAGCGGTACAGCCATCAGCATCGATGGCAACAATCCCAGCAGCGATTTCTCGAAAGGCACACTGACCGGCATTGCCGTACCTGCGGCGGTTGAAAATCAATCGCTCGTTTCGCTGCGATGGATTATGACATCGAACTTGGCCAATAATACCGGCAACGTCGCGGTTGGCGGTAGAACGCGCATCGATGAAATCATCGTCGCGGGGCTGCCGTTGACTTCGGCGGCGGGCAATGTGGCCAACATCATTCCGACGGAATTTGTATTGAAGCAAAACTATCCGAACCCGTTCAATCCGGCAACGACGCTGGTTTATCAACTGCCGCAAGCCGCAACCGTAAGTTTGAAAATCTATGATGTGCTCGGCAGGGAAGTCGCAACTTTAGTAAATGTGCG
>JACMJS010000224.1 GCA_014380515.1 Chlorobiales bacterium | reverse complement strand
CATTGCAAGAGTTAAGGTGATGAACTCTTTAACAATATTTTTTTATCAGTGTTTCCGCGACGCACGTGAGTTTGGCAAGTTCGCGTGCGCTACGGAAACGATAGGTGATTCCTGAATCACGCCACCGGTTTGCTTTCGGGTGATTCGGAGGCGGCGGCTTTACCGGCATTGAACCAATCGATCTTGCGGGTCAGATACATCACGGCGGCGAGTACGGCGAAGAGAAATACACTGCCGAGCAACAGCGCATAATCTTCCAACTGTAAAATCACAAACAGGAATCCGTAGAGCAGCGAGAGGATGCCCGCGATGGCGAGCGTTTCGCGCAAGCCGCCGAGCACGCTTTTCGTGTAGCCAGTGATGAGCGAAATAATTGCCGCGCTCGCCGCCAGATACGCGAGGCCGAATCCGATTTGTTCAGAAAGTGAAAGCAACAACGTATAGAAGACCAGCAGCGCGATGCCGATGAGAATGTATTGAATCGGGTGAATGGATTTGCGGTTCAACACTTCCGTCATAAAGAGCGCGAGAAATGTGAGGAAGATGAACATGATCGCATACTTGGCCGAGCGCATGTTTTTTTGATATTCATCGACGAGCAAAAGTAAACGGACGCCGAACTGCGAACCTTGAATGGATTGTGTGTTACCGATCCACTGCTGCGGATAGTTGCGGTTGAGATGCAAAATTTTCCATGCCGCCGTAAATCCTTTCTCTGATACTTCGCGCGTTTCCGGTAAATACGCGCCCGCAAAACTTGGGTTGCGCCACGATGAGTTTGTCTTCACCACCGTCTCACGCCCCACCGGCGTGAAACTCATTTCGGTGCTGCCGTTGAGTTTGACGTTCATTGAAAAATCATATCCGCCCCCGCTTACAGTTGCATCCCGCGTCAATGCTGCAAGTACAGGCTTCGAACTGATGCCGATGTTGATGACGTCGTTTGATTCAAGTCCCGGATTGGCCGTCAAGGTTGTGTCGTTCCATTTCACTTTGACGATTTCCTTGATGCCTTTTAAATCAGTCAGACCGAGGGCGAGATAGGCGTCTTTCCACATCACATCGGCCTCGGCAATGTTGAGACCTGCAAAATCGGGCGCGAGGAATTTTCCGGTGAAGGTGAGGTCGGATTTATACAGCACGATGTCGTAGATGCCGCGATGACGGATTTCAGGATCAAGTTTGGCATCGATGTTCAATTGCTCCGGCAGGAAATGCGCGTACTCGATGTAGGTTGCAATTTTTCCGGCGGTATCTTTAAACAGTTTTTTGAATGGCACGGTCAGCATCGGGCCGGAGACGGTTTGGATGCCGCCCCACTTTTCACTGACTTCGCGGGTTGCTTCATCTCTACGGCCTTCGCGCTCGGTGATGACGTCTTGAATGAGCGCGGCGGGAATGAGAAGTACAAGTCCCAACACGCCGATAATGATGAGCCGGAGAATGACGGAACTGCGCAGGTTAAACGATGCCATGTGTATTTTGATTGATGACTGAAAATGTATGTTGTCGTTACAAAATTTTTCTTGCCTTTTGCGTTGCTGTCATTCCCGCCCGTGCGGCTTTGAGTCGCGCATTGAGCGGGAAGCGGGAATCCAAACGAAGTATAAAATTCTTTATGACACCGGTTGCCAACAAAATTTTTATTTATCCCGTCAAGTCGCTTGACGGTGTAGAAGTTGATGAAGCCGAACTCAGTTCCGGCGGCACGCTCTTGCACGACCGCGAGTTTGCGATCCTTGATTCTGACGGCAATTTTATTAACGGCAAGCGCACCGCCCAAGTTCACTTGCTTCGTTCATCCGTCGACTTTACTACGGAAACGATTTCGCTGCGGCATCAGCACCGCGCGGAAGAAACAGTTTTTCATCTGCACCGTGAGCGAAAGGCCATCAACCGGTGGCTTACCGACTTCTTTGAATATCCGGCCACGCTGCACCAAAACCTCGACGGACAATTTCTCGACATTCCCGAACTGAGCGGCATCACGATTCTCAGCCGCGCGTCGTTAGACGAAACAGTAAAATGGCATGAGGTTACTTTTGATGAAGCCCGCAGACGGTTTCGCGCTAATGTTGAGATTG
>JACMJS010000223.1 GCA_014380515.1 Chlorobiales bacterium | reverse complement strand
GTAACGAACGACTACGAAAAGAACGGCACGCTGCCGCAAGAGATGCCCATCGTTTCCGAGAAAGGCATGGAGATTTTTGCGGACGCTGAAATGGGCGCGAAGGTCTTGAAGAAGGTGAAGAAGAAAACTTCGACGGCGGAATTTTTGAAAGCCTTCGCCGCGCAAATCAAGGCCGGAGATTACGCGGCGATTCAAGCCTTCATTCCGATGAACGCCGCCACGCGCAAGGCTCTGGATACGCTGCGGTTGAAACTGCGCGACAAATACAAAGTTGCGGCGACGGTCGGTTTCGGTCCGCGGTTTCTGCACTCGACGGGACAACTGCACAAAGGCGGCAAGAATGAAGGTGTCTTCTATCAACTCACCTGCGACGATGCGAAGGACGCGCCGATTGCCGGTCGTCCGTATTCGTTCGGCGTCGTGAAGGCGTCGCAAGCCATCGGCGATCTGGAATCGTTGAAGTCGCGCAAGTACCGCGCGGTGCGGATTCACCTCTCGAAAAATCCGGTTAAGGATTTAGCCGCGCTCGTCAAAATGGTTTAGCATTTCGTCATCAGAACTCCTCTCCCGCACGGCGGGACTCTCCCCATGACGAAGTTTACTTCGGCGAGCTCAGATAAAGGGGAGATGTCCGCAAGGACAGAGGGGTTAAATCAATTACAAAAAAACATCAGGAGAACACATGCAACTTGGATTCATCGGCTTAGGCAAAATGGGCGGCTTTATGGTTGAACGGCTGCGCAGAGAAAATCACGACCTCAACGTCTTCGATCTCAGCGACGCCGCCGTCAAAACCGCCGAAGGCCACGGGGCCAAAGGCCAGAAGACTTTAAAGGAATTGGTGGACTCACTCACTGCGCCCAAAGCCGTGTGGGTGATGGTGCCCGCGGGCGCCCCGACCGAAAACACGATCAACGAACTCGCCGGATATATGCAGAAGGGCGACATCATCATCGATGGCGGCAACTCGAAATTCACCGACAGCATCGCGCGCTACAACCGCCTGAAAGAAAAAGGCATTCACTTCATTGACGTCGGTACGTCGGGCGGCGTGTGGGGCTTGAAGAACGGTTACTGCATGATGATCGGCGGCGACAAAGAAACGTTCACGCACCTTGAGCCCATCTTCAAAACGCTCGCCCCGCCGGAAGGCTACGGCTACATGGGCGCAAGCGGTTCAGGACACTTTGTTAAAATGGTGCACAACGGCATCGAGTACGGCATGATGCAAGCCTATGCCGAAGGCTTTGAAGTGATGAAGGCGCAGGGTTACGATCTCGATCTTCAAAGCATTTCGCACCTGTGGAATCAAGGCAGCGTCGTGCGCTCGTGGCTCTTGGAACTAGCCGAAAGCGCGCTGTCGAAAGACGCCGATCTTTCCGGTCTCAAAGGATTTGTAAACGATAGCGGCGAAGGCCGGTGGACGATTGAAGCGGGCATGGCGAAAGACGTCCCGACGCCCGTCATTACCGCCGCGCTCTATGCGCGTTTCTACTCGCGTAATCCCGATTCCTTCACGCACAAAATGCTCGCCGCGCTGCGCAACGAGTTCGGCGGACACGCGGTTCAAAAAACGGAATAGCCTTAAATTTTTTCGCGGCAATGAAAACGCTTGACGACATCAGACGGGTTTTGCAAACGGAACAACCTCGCCTGCATGAACGCTACGGACTGAAAGTGCTTGGCATTTTCGGTTCGTATAGTCGTGGCGAACAAACGCCGGAAAGTGATGTCGATATTTTAGTCGAGTTCGATGGTGAAAAGCAATTAACCATTTTCGATGATCTGTATATCGCTGAATATCTCGCTGAGAAATTGGGTATCAAG
>JACMJS010000222.1 GCA_014380515.1 Chlorobiales bacterium | reverse complement strand
GTTGTTGAACAAAATGCCGTTGCTATTGATCTCTCGCTGATGTTTAAGGACGCAAAAAAAATCGGGATGAAAATGAATGGCTTTGCCGGTAAGCGGTGCCTCGCCCTTACCTGCGCTGATCATAAACGGTTCGTAGGGTGCGGAAAAAATCAGCGTCTCTTCAGCAAGATCGTACTCCGAAAAATTTATCCGCAGTTTTCCCGAGCCGGTTTTTATCCAAAGGACGGAAAAATAGTTATGGCGTTGGATATGATCGAACAGAGAGGCATTCTCAAACGCATACATTTTGAACGCAAGGTGTCCGTTAAACTCGTTGACGAGCGTGAGTGCGGAAGCGGCGGGCATCGTATGAAAAAATTAAAGTGAAAGATCAAACTGAAAGAGAAAGGCGGGCGGATTTTATAATCCGCCCGTCAACAACAGAGCAACCTGACAATTTACATGGGCTTGCACGCGTGGGCGACCTTCGGTTTAAGCCGCTTCGGAAAACAGGGCGACCTTCGGAAAATCAATCACGGTGTCAGCCGTGTTGTTGAAGTAATTCGTGAGCACGTTCAACGCCACGTGCGCAACGATCTCGCCGACTTCGCCTTCGGTAAATCCCGCCTTGAAAACCAAATCAACATCGGCGTCGCTGGTTAGTCCGCGCTTCTCCACGAGCGTTTTGGCGAAGGTTAAACCCGCATCGGTTTTCGTATCGATGCCATGGCCGTGGCGACTGCGGAGAATGGTTTTGTCATCGATGTGAAGCAACTGCCCGGCAATGTACGCGTGCGCCGAGGCACAGTATCCGCAGTCGTTGGCTTCCGCTACGACGAGCGCGATTTGCTCGCCCATCTTTGGGCTGAGGCTGCCCTTTGACAAGGCGCCGCTGAGCGACAGATACCCGTCAAGAACGGCGGCGGATGCACCCATCGTGCGCATCATGTTGGGCACCGAACCCAGTTTCTTTTCAACGGCGCCGAAAAGGTCTTTCAGTTTTCCGGTCGCTGTCTCAGGATTAATCGCGGTGATTCTTTGCATGTTCGTAACAATTAGTGGTTAAAAAAATAAATGAGAATCAGAAGAACGATGCAAAGATACCCGCCGGCGGAAGCGGAAAACATAGACGGACGGGGCGAGATGATGGACAATTTTCCCGCAGGCCGCGGGGACGCCGCACGTCGGAAGGGTGAAAACGACAAGGGGCTGACGCGAGGTGTGGCTTTACTGCGTTGGGCGCGAATGCGGGGACGGAAGCCTTAGAAGCCGAAACGCTTCAACGTGTCACCCACCGTTTGAACGTAACTGCCGCCGAAGAGTTGTACATGCACGAGCAGCGGATACAAGTTATAGATGTGTGCCCGTGTTTCGGTGAAGCCTTCGGCAATAGGCCGATGCTCGGCGTATCGCCGAAGAAATCTCGCGCTGAACGTATGGAAGAGGCCGATGAACGCAAGTTCGATTTCAGGATCGGCGTAGTAGATCGCCGGGTCAATGAACGCGGCGATTTTGTTTTTGCCCACGATCACATTGCCGCTCCACACATCGCCATGAATCAGCGACGCCGACTTCGGCTCGGTGAGAAATTGATTTAGACTTTCGGCAAGCCGTTCCAGCCGCATAAACACTAGGGTCGGCAAGCGATTGCTTTGAACCGCCGTGCGTCCCATCGAAAGCAAGCGTTCATCCCGAAAAAAATCAATCCAAGAAGTATTTCGCCGGTTGGGTTGCCGAAGGCCGCCGATAAGCGTGTCATAATCAAATCCGAAAGCGGGCGCGGTAACGGCGTGCAAACCTGCGAGCAAATCCGCCGCGTGTTCTTCCGCCGCCGCGGTCAAGTTGCCGCCGCCTTCGATAAACGGCATCAAAAGCAAATCAGTCGACGAATGAATGACGGCGGGCACGGGCAGCGAACTGAGGCGCGAAAGACAGTCCAACATTTTGGCTTCAACATCCAACTGCGGCGCAGCTCGGTTGTCGCGCTTGGCGACGATCATCGTGCCGTCGGTGAGGCGGACGCCATACACATCACACAGGCCACCGCCGAGCAACCTGATACTGACCGGCGTTTGACCCGTTGCCGCGGTAATCGCCGCCGCCAAATGCGTGATGACTCGATCCATATTTTAATTTACACCTGCTGAAAATGCCGCCGCACGATTTCGGTGAGTAATCCTTGCGACGCGGCTTCGGTCAGTTCAAGCACCAGATCGAACGCCGCCGCATTTTGGTAATACGGATCGGGGACATCGTTGCGGCCAAACTGCGGTGCGTAGTCCATAAAGAGATGCAATTTCGACTGATGCTTTTCGGGACAGCGGGCGAGCAACAGTTGTAAATTTTCCGCATCCATCGCCACGAGATAATCAAACGTCTCGAAATCATCGTCGCTGACGACACGGCCGCGAAGAGAGGACAGGTCAAGCCCGCGTTTGGCTGCGGCGGCAACCGAGCGACGGTCGGGCGGGTCGCCGATGTGGTAAGCGTGCGTACCTGCGGAATCAATCGTGATGCGGCTTTCGAGGCCGTTCGTCTGGACGAGACGGCGAAACATGGCTTCCGCCGTCGGTGAGCGGCAGATGTTGCCCATACAAACGAAGAGCACGCGGACGGTTTTGTGCATCGCGGTTATTGCGATGAACGTTGGGGCACGGGCGAGATTTTGGCACCGATGCCAATGCGGTGTCGCTCAAACCAACCAACATTGAGTTCAATCGCAAACGGCACGGGCACGGAGGAATCATATGTCGGTTCTTCCTGACGCGGTGCCATCTGGAGAATATCGGTGATGCGTCCCGATGAATCGATGTAAGCGATGTCGAGCGGCATGAACGTGTTCCGCATGTAGAACGAGCGTCGTTCGCTATCGGGAAAAATAAAAATCATGCCTTCATCTTCGCGGAGCGATTCGCGGAACATCAGGCCGTTCTGCCGCTCAAGATCGTCGTCGGCGACTTCGAGCGAAACGGTGGCGGTATCAATCCTGAGTTGAATGCGGTTGAGGGCGGATTGGGCGGTCGGGGGTGGCAGGCCGGACGAAGGCTTCTGGCCGCAGCCAGCCAGCCAAATCAAGGCAAGCGACATCAGGAAAGCGTGATGAAAAATGCGGCGCGACATAAAAGGCGAGTTGAAAGTTAATGGCGACAAAGCACCCGCAAACATAGCACGCCTGTTCATCCCGTGCAAAGCCGCCGCGCTGCAAAATCGAAAAACCGGCTAGGGCTTAACGGCAACGATGAGTTCAATCTCCACGCACGCCCCGAGCGGCAAGGAAGCGACGCCAAGCGCGCTGCGCGCATGTTCACCCGCCGCCCCGAAAATTTCTTTGAGCAGTTCCGACGCGCCGTTGGCCACAAACGGTTGCTCGGTAAAATCCCGATCACTTGCAACGAAGCAAACTAATTTGACGACACGCTCAACCCGATCAAGCGAACCCGCAACGGATTTCACCGCCGCGAGCGCATTGAGAATCGCCATCCGCGCGGCGGCCTTTGCATTTTCTTTGGCAACCGCGCCGCCGACGCTGCCTTTATACATTTCATCCAGCTTGCCATTGACGGTCGGCAATTGGCCGGAGGTAAAAATATGATTGCCTGTTTGCACCGCCGGAACGTAAGCCGCGAGCGGCTTTGCAACCGCGGGCAAGTCGAGTCCGAGTTCGGCGAGACGCTGTTCGATGGTCATAGAAAATGTGATTGAAAGTCAACCCTTGTCATTCTACACAGTGGAATGACGTCCCCTTTGTTAAAGGGGACACTGTATAGAGCCTGCAAAGCAAAAAATTTATCTTCTATCCACTGTCCCCTTTGATAAAGGGGACGTCCCGCCGAAGCGGGACAGGGGTTCGGATTAAATCTCCAACATCAACTTGCAGAGTTGATCTTCCAATTTGACGAGACCTTTATGCTTGCGGCCATTGCAGATGATCGAGAAGAAAATATTTTTTCCGCTGCGGCTGCACAGATAGCCGGAAAGCGAGGTGATGCCGGTAATCGATCCGGTTTTGGCGCGGATGTTCGTCGCAAGGTCGTGATAGATGCGGCCTTCGAGCGTACCATCGACGGTCGGGATCGAAAGCGATTCATAATAGGTCTCGAAGTAAATGCTGCCGCGCATGTAGTTCATCAGCCGCACGAGCAAGGCGGGCGTGATCGCGTTCTCGTGCGAAAGACCTGAACCGTCGGCGAGGCGATATTCGGCGGACTTCGCGTCCAACTTCTCACGTAAAAACTGACGCTCAATCTCCAAGCCTTTCTCTAACGAGGCTTCGCCGCGCAGTTCACCGCCGAGCGTTCGCAGCAACTGATCGGCGTAGAAGTTATCCGAAAGTTTGTTGGTTACTTTCAAGAGATCGGTGAGCGGGCGCGAGTAGTAAGTATAAACATGTTTCCAGTTGGTGCGGTCGGCGGAAAGCGGATAGGCTTGCGGTTGTACATCGTCCGGCCTCAGCACCGCGCGGCGTTGCAGTTCCTCGATGAAAATATTGATGCCGTATTGGTTGGGTTCAATCGATACCATCTTGCGGCGCGAATGCCGCCGGAAGCCTCTGCGCACGACGCGCTTCTTGCCCTTGCGGGTTCTGATCACCCGCACCCGCGAAACTTTTGCCAGTTGCTTCGCATCCGCCCGGCCAAAACTCGCTACGGTTGAGAAGCGAACCGGCTCATCCTCCGTGGCCGCCGTGCCGGTGTAGTAACTGTTATCAAGAACGACCTCGCCTTCAATTTGCGAGATGCCCAACGCTTTTAAACTATCCGCCCACGCAGCCACAACGTGATTCATCTCGCTATCGAAGTAGCCGGAGACGAGCGGATCGGTTGAGCCGCTGACGATCAAGTTTCCATAAAGTACGCCGTTGATGATTTGCCCTTGGGCAAAAAATTCAGTGCGGTGCCGGAAGTCGGGGCCGAGCAGTTCGAGGGCGATGGCCGAGGTCAGCAGCTTGAGGTTCGAGGCGGGTTGCATCAGAAGATTTTGGTTGCGCTCATAGACGGTTGAGCCGTCTTGGGTTTTGACCATGACGGCGAAGCGCGAACCGTTGAAGTATCGGGCGTCTAAAGCGGTCTCAATTTTCTGAGCGCACTCGAACAGCCGTTCGGCTTCGGTTTCGCCCGAAAGCGTGGCGGCGGGCAAGACGAGCGCGGGGCCGCGGCGGCGGCGCGAAGATTTAGAACGGCGGGCGGTCGCCGCCATTGCATCGCCGAATAGAAAACACAGGAGCAGGAATAGGAAAACGGAGGTCGAAAAGGAAAGTGATTTTGAGGTCAAAAGAGGGATTGTAGTGCTGGTCGTTGTTGCAAGCATCGTTACGCGAAGTTGTGATTTTTGACACAGGGAAATGAGATCAAGCCGCGCAAGATATTAAAATGAAACCAAAAAGCAAACCACAGTCGCCACCCCAAACGAAGGAATTTCTCAAATGCCGTTATTGAAATTACAAAGCTCTGTTTGAGAGGTTGACAATCTTTTTCCCGGTGGCCTTCTCGCTTTGCGAAAGAGGAATTGAAAGGCGTTCTGAAATGAGCACCTGAAACTGTATCAATCAAACAGAGCCACTGGGCAGAGCCATTGGGCAGAAGCCATTGGAAAATTATTTTACGCCTTCCTTTGCTTTTGCTTTCCGCTTCGAATCTGTATTATACCTCCCGCTCCGGCGTGGCCAAAATGACACGCACCCGCAGCGATACATTTCCAACTCGACTGAGAATTTTTATGTCCATCAACTATCTCAACGGCTACCGCCTCAAGCGCGCCATTCTTGCCGGTTCCGAATCGGTGATTCTCCACAAAGATTACCTCAACAAAATCAACGTCTTTCCCGTCGCGGACGGTGACACGGGCACGAACATGGCCCTCACGCTCAAGTCCATCGCCGACGGCCTCTACGAGTGCGACGAAAGTACCATCGATAGCGTGGTCCGGTGCGCCGCCGATTCCGCCCTCACCGGCTCACGCGGCAACAGCGGATCGATCCTCGCCCAATTCTACCAAGGCATCTCCGATGGCCTCGCCGGACGCGAGCGTGCGGATGCCAAACACTTCGCTGGCGCCGCCGTGCTCGCCAAAGAATACGCCTACGAATCAATGATGGAGCCGAAAGAAGGCACGATTCTCACTGTCATCCGCGATTGGTCGACGGGCATCACC
>JACMJS010000221.1 GCA_014380515.1 Chlorobiales bacterium | reverse complement strand
CTGATTCTCACGCTGCTCTGCTATGTATCCAGTTTGCTTTACCGCTACTTCACCGAAGGCCGTGAGAAACTGATTTTGAAACGCGCGTTCGAAACTTACGTACCACCCGACGTGGTGCAACAAGTGTTAGATAACTCTGATGCGCTTTCGCTCGGCGGCGATAAACGCTTTCTCACCGTGCTGTTCAGCGACATTCGCGGCTTTACGACGTACTCCGAGGTGCTCGATCCGCAGGAACTTGTCCGGCTTTTGAATTTCTATTTAAGCGCGATGTCGGACGTGATTTTCAACAATCGCGGCACGATTGACAAATTCATCGGCGATGCGATTATGGCGATATTCGGCGCGCCGGTTCCGCAGCCGGATAGCGCGGCGCAAGCCTGTCGCACCGCGCTCGATATGCTGCGGGAACTAGAAAAAGTCAACGAGCGTCAGCGCACCGAAGGGCATCCGCCGCTCTCGATTGGCATCGGCATCAATTCGGGTGAAATGACGGTGGGCAACATCGGATCGAACCGGCGGTTCGATTATACCGTCATCGGTGATGCGGTCAATCTCGGGTCGCGGCTCGAAGGCTTGAACAAGTATTTCAAGACGACGATTTTGGTGAGCGAATCCACGAAGGATAAATGCAGCGATGCGGAATTTTTGTTCCGTGAAATCGCGCCGGTGCAGGTGAAGGGCAAAGACAGGCCGGTGATGGTCTATGAGTTGCTCACGGAGCAAAAGGCCGCAGCTTCAATGACGGCGTGGCTTGAGCCGTATTCGGCGGGGCTTTCACTTTACAAAGAGAAACGCTTTGCCGAAGCCGCAGCCTGTTTTCAACAAAGCCTCGCCGCCAATCCGAACGACGGGCCTTCGGCGTATTATCTCGCGCTGTGCCATGATTTGAAAGAGCGGCCTGAACAGTTCAACGCCGTAGTAGTTATGGACGCGAAGTGATTTTACGATTCTGCTCATTCCCGCGAAAGCGGGAATCTTCTTGGATTACAGGCGTTGAAATTCCCTGACGGTTAAAGCATCAACGACGTCGCCGGTGTGCTTGACGGTTTTCTTCTCCAGCAACATCAAATGCACTTCTTCCGCCGCGAACGGTTTGTGCTCCGTGCCTTTCGGGACGACGTAAAATTCGCCCTCGTTCAATTCCACTTTTCCATCGCGCAGTTCAATCACCAACTTTCCTTTCAGCACTAAAAAAAGTTCGTCCTCCTCATCGTGCTGATGCCAGACAAACTCGCCTTTGACCTTCGCCAGTTTCACATCGAAGTCATTTACCTCACCGACGATTTTCGGACTCCAGTGATCGGAAAACAAACTTAACTTTTCCGCAAGGTTTACTTTATTCGTCATTCATTCGCGCGTTTTTATTTTTTCTTGTAGGGACGACTGCGAGCCTGCCGAGCTGACGCTCTATGGCCTCGCCCGCCGATGCCTGTAAATACAGGGCGAAGCATGCTTCGCCCCTACGACGCCGGATTATACTTAGCGGCGGAGACTGCGGCGTTACGGCGTGAGTGTGATGTATGTATCGTAAGATTGTTTGTGCGACGGATCGACTTTGAGCAAAAGGTCGTACGTCCTTTTGCGTTCCTCCAGCGGTGCAACCTTGAAGAGTTCGCCGATCTCGATATACTTCGATTCAAACACGCGGCGAATAATGCTGCTTCGCGGATACCGGGTATCAATCTCTCCGATTTTTTCGATGCACAAAGTGATTTGCCCGCGCGACTTGACCGGATCGCGGTAGAACTCATCCAAGCCGTCGTAGTGATACTGAAAAAAAACGTCGCGGACGGGCGCGTAGCGCGGATCGAGCAGTTCATCGATCAACACCGCGCGGTTGATTCCGGCGGCGTCGCTCGTTTGCCATCCAGTTTTGAACGTGCCGAGCGTTTGAGCGCGGCGTGCAATGCGGTTGGCGCGATCAAAGTATGGCGTGCCGCCCTGCTTGCTGAAAGTATCGAAGTCCGTGCCCAAGATGACGAGCGCGTAGTAATCGAGCAAACTCGTCAGCGGGCCATAGATATCTTCGTTGTGCGGCAGCGATAATTGACGTTCATCAAACGAGAACGAAACGTTGGCATCGAGCGTGCGAAACGCCAGCGTCGGCTTCAGCGAGCGATAGACCGGACGGCGGCTGCTGACAACCATCTGCGCGGTGTACTGCGCGGGCGACTGCACAATATCCGCCGAAAGAAAAATGAATTCGATGTCGCACACAACGCGGTCTTCTTCACCGAAGTCTTCGGTCGTCCACCGGTGGTTGTTCAGATAATTCTGTACGATCTGCTCAAACGACGTGCTGCCGCTGCCGCGCAACTTAAGCCGCGAGTCCGATGGAATCCGCTCAAGGTTCGCACGCACATTGCACTCCAATTCCTGAGCATCACTCGCGCGGGCGAGAACGCAAAAAAGGCAAAAGAAAAAAATAACTTTCATCGAAATATGTTGTGTGAGCCGCCGCAGAGGTTGCATGCCGAAAGTATAGCGGCAACACGGGTGAAATAAAAGCAACTTTCCGTTCTCCAAGAGTTAACATTTTCATCACGCAGAAGCATCGCGGTTTACTTGGAGCAACCTGAAAAAAATTTATATTGCCGCGCTTCAAAATAACTTCTTTCATGCTCACACCGCAGGAGACCTGATCAATGCAAAAGTTGGAAAAAATCTGGATGAACGGCCATCTCATCAATTGGGACGATGCCAAAATTCACGTCCTTTCACACGTCATTCACTATGGCAGTTCCTTCTTCGAAGGCATCCGTTGCTACAATACGAAGAAAGGTTCGGCGGTGCTCTTTCTCAACCAGCATTTGCGGCGACTGCACGACTCCGCCAAAATTTACCGCACCGAAATTCCTTTCACCCAGCTTGAACTCCGCGAAGGTGTTTTAGAAACCATCCGCGCCAATCATTTGCCCGCGTGCTACATTCGTCCGATTGTATTTCGCGGTGAGGGCGCGCTCGGCGTCAATCCGTTTAAGTCGTCGGTCGAGACCGTGATTGCGGTGTGGGAATGGGGCAGCTACTTGGGCGATGAAGCGATGGAGAAAGGCGTTGATGTTCGCGTGTCATCGTGGAACCGGATCGCACCGAATACGATTCCCGCGCTCGCCAAAGCAGGCGGCAACTATCTCAACAGCGGCCTGATTAAAATGGAAGCGATCACGGAAGGTTTCGTTGAAGGCATCGCGCTGGATGTTCACGGTTACGTCTCCGAAGGCAGCGGCGAAAACGTGTTCGTCGTTCGTGACAATGTGATCTACACGGCGGGTTCGGCGCAATCGATTCTTTCCGGCATCACGCGCAAGGCGGTGATGGAAATGGCGAACGAACTCGGCTACGAAGTTAAAGAGACGACCATCGCCCGCGAATTTTTGTATGTCGCCGATGAAGTATTTATGACCGGCACGGCGGCGGAGATTACGCCCGTGCGTTCGATTGACCGCATCAAAATCGGCAACGGCGAACATGAAGTTACGCGGGCGTTGCAAGAGCGTTACTTCGATGTGATTCACAACGGCAACGACACGAAAGGCTGGCTGACGTTTGTCGATCCCGTGCGAAGCGAAGCCGCGCCGCGGGAAGTCGCCGCCAAGCATTGAGCGCCGATCAAAAATTTCTCTTTTAACGCTTCACTTTTTACGCTTTAAACCTAAACCGTTACGACAATGATCACACGAAAAAATCTTACGCTGGGTCTGCTGCTCGGCCTTGCTGCGATGGCGATCTCAACCACCGATGCTTTTGCACAAGCCGCGCCGGTGCCGATGGCAAGGCCGAACGCGGTCTATTGGGAAAAGCAACCTGAAATGAAAGCCGCGATTGAATCGATGCGCGAAACGCTCCGGCACTTAAAGAAAGCCAGCGGCGACAAAGGCGGACACCGTGCGGCGGCGATCAAACAAACCCGCAGCGCGATTCGTGAAGTTTGGAAAGGCGTCGCGTTTGATAATAAAAATCTTTCTGCGGCGGAATTGAAAATGCTTCAGGAAGAACAACGCGCCGTGGAAGCGCAAATCGATGCCGATTTGAAGTAATGCAACCTTGTTTATTTTTCTTCTCGTGTCTTCTTTCATTTTAATTCACGCTCAACACTTTCGACTATGAACAAGACTTTATTTTTCCGCGCCATGTTGCTGGCACTCGCGCTCTGCATCGTTTCCGGCATCGACGCCGTTGCGGCCCCGAAGCCGACCGCAAAACCCAAAGCCGTTGCCGTCGCCGATCAACCCAAAATGCAAGCCGCGTTGGTGTCGCTGAAAGCCGCGAAGGAAGCCCTCGATCAAGCCACCGCCGACAAAGGCGGACATCGCGTTAAGGCGATGAAAAGCGTGAATGATGCGATCAAGGAAGTTGAAGCCGCCATCGAGTTCGACCGTACGCACAGCGGCGCGATGGAAAACAAAAAGTAATTTTTGTTTTTGGCTACAGATCAAACCATATCAAACCATAAAGGCGGAAACCGGAAAAACGGCTTCCGTCTTTTTATTCATAGCCACCCATTTTTCAGACGCGCGTGAGTTGGGATCACATCATCGGACAGTTGCGGCAGAAAGATATGCTGCGCCGGGCGATCCGTCAAGGCCGCTTGCCGAACGCCTATCTTTTCACCGGCCCCGAAGGCACGGGCAAAGAAGCGACGGCGATTGAAGTCGCCAAGGTTTTGAATTGTGATGCGGCGGATGCACTCATATCGGCGGCGGCGTGCGGGGTGTGTACAAGCTGCGAGAAGTTTGCGACGCTCTCGCACCCGAATATTGAAATTCTGTTTCCCGTCGAAAAAATTTTGCTGGAGCAGCCCGGCGAGACGGGTAAAGATCGTGATAAGCACGATGAAGCGTTGGAGCGATTGAAATCGCTTTATGCCGAGAAATGCCGCAATCCGTATTTCACGATGCGGATGGATAAATCGATGGGTATCCTGACGAGCCAAGTCGAAGCCTTGCTCGAGAAATCGCTTTACAAACCGGCGGGCGGCAAGCGGCGGGTGTTTCTTATCTCGCAAGCCGAGCGGCTGGGCGGCGATGCGGCCAATAAACTCTTGAAGTTGCTCGAAGAACCGCCGTCCTACGTGTTGTTCATTTTAGTTTCGTCGCAGCCCGAAAAACTCCTGCCGACGATTGTCTCGCGGTGTCAGCCGGTCAGGTTCGCTGCGCTTGCGGCGGAACAAATGCTCGAAGTGCTCACGGAAAAATTCGGGGATACAGTAGATGCTTCGCAACTCTCATTCAACGCACGGTTCGCGCGCGGCAGTTTTTCTCAAGCACTCAAACTTTCAGAAACCGGTGCGGGCGATGAACCGCACACGCCGCAGAAACTCCGCGATGAAGCCCTTGAACTTTTGCGCAACGCGCTGGCGAGCGGACGCGCGTTCGAACTCATGCGCCGGATCGAAGACGCTGCGAAGCGAGACCGTCCGCGAGAATCACAATCGGGATTGCTTGCTGCGATGCTCGTTGTTTTTGAAGATGTCATCAGCGTGCAGGCGGCGGGCGTTGCCGCACGGATCACCAATGCCGATCAGCGCGAAGTCATCGAGCGGTTCGCTAAAAATTTTCCCGACGGTGATTTTGAAACCGCCGCCCGCGAGACCGAGCAAACCATTTACCGCATCGCCCACAACGCGAGTCCCTTGCTCGCCTTCATCGCCCTCGCCCTCAATCTCCGCCGCTTACTGCGCCCGCAATGATGTACATTTCATTTCCATCTCGTAGAGGTAAGGATGTTTCGCCCTGCAATAATGCACGAATACAGACGAGACAGACGATGCAACATGTCGCCCCACACAATGAGTGAATATTTTTACGCATCTGGTTTATTCTCATTGAACGCTTGTATATACACAGAGCTAGAGCGTTGCGATTTGCGGCGGCGTGTGTTAGATTCAGATGCACTATTTCAATCATTCATACCCAAAAAAAATTATGGCCTGTGTCGGATGTTCAAGCAGCAGCGGATGCAGCACCGGTGGATGCGGCACCGGAATCAGTTTGCAAGAATACTTGAAGTCGCTCGGCATTGACGACGAAGCAAACACGGAAACCGAATCGAACGACTACGATGTTTTTGAGGTCGAGTTCAAAGCCGCCCGTAAAGATTTCTTCCGCGACATACGCGATCTTTCCCTCAAGAAAGATGACCGGGTCGTCGTCCAAGTTGACAGCGGCTTCGATTTAGGCCGGGTCGTTACCACCGGCAAGGTGGTCGCCATCAAGATGCAGCAGAAACGTCTTGAGCGTGAATCGCCGGAAATTTTGGAGATTCTACGTAAAGCCACCCCGCGCGATCTGGAAGTCGTAGCCGAAATTAAAGCCAGTGAAGCGGAAGCCGCCGAAGTTTGCCAGATGAAAATCAAAAATCATGGCCTTGACATGAAGTTTGTAGATGTCGAATTCCGCTTCGACATGCAGAAGGTTTCGCTTTACTACACGGCTGAACAGCGCGTCGATTTCCGCGAACTCGTCCGCGATCTCGCTGCACAATACCGCACGAGGATTCAATTGATACAAATTTCCGCCCGCGAGGAAGCCAAACGCTTGGGCGGCATCGGCACCTGCGGACGCACGCTCTGCTGCTCAACATGGCTGACGGATTTCGAACAAGTTTCGACCGATGCCGCCAAACCTCAAAACCTGCCGTTCAATCTCAGTCGCCTTTCCGGCCAATGCGGACGCTTGAAATGCTGTCTCAATTATGAACTTGACGGCTACCTGCAAGCTCTCAAAAAATTTCCGAGCATCGATAGCCGCGTCAAAACGGAGTACGGCATGGCGAGGATCGAAAAGATTGACATCTTTAAAGAAGAAGTGTGGTTACATCACGAAAACTCCGGCTCGTGGGAACGCCACTCGCTCCAGAATTTCAATCAAAAATTTGCTAAGAAGTAACGCTCAAGTTTAAGGGTCATGCAGTCATTCGAAAAGTTTATTGACATCAACGCTCCGATAGAAAAAGTTTTTCACTTTCACGACGATACCGCCAATCTGCTCCGCATCACGCCGCCCGATGTCAAGGTCGAATTGATCTCAATGTCGCCCGCGGGCAACGGTCAGAAAATCAGTTTGGGCATTACGCAGTTCGGTTTTTTCAAATCGCGGTGGGATGTGGAGATCATTGAGTATCAGCCGCCCGTGAAGATGATCGACCGGCAAGTCAAAGGCCCGTTTCATTCGTTCGTGCAAACGCGCCGCTTCACCGACTTGGGCAACGGCAAAACCCGTATGACCGACCATGTTGACTATGAACTTCCATTGAACGGAGTTGGCAACTTCTTCGCCGGAAACCTCGTCGCCGGTGAACTCAAAAAAATGTTTGCCTACCGCCACCAACGCACCAAGGAAATTTTGGAAACCGGCAAGTAATTTTTCTTTTCGCATTCTTCCGAGAACCCGCAGAGGCCGCCGTGATGCGGCTTTTGTGATTGCATCGATGCCGAACGCATTATATTGCCAGCCTTATTTTTTTTCACGCATTAGTCTTCATGCCCGAGACCACTTCAAAAAAATACAACCGCACACTCGTTACAACCGCGCTGCCTTACGCGAACGGTGAATTGCACTTGGGGCACTTCGCGGGCACGTTCCTGCCCGCTGATATTTATGTGCGCTACAAACGTCTCCGCGGCGAAGACATCATCCACATCGGCGGCTCGGATGAACACGGCGTGCCGATTACGATTCGCGCGGAGAAAGAAAGCATCACGCCGCAAGCCGTCGTCGACCGTTACCACGCCCTGCATGTTGAAGCTTTGAACAAAGCACACATCGCTCTCGATAATTATTCGCGCACCTCGTTGCCCGTTCATCACGAAACGACGCAGGAGTTTTTTTTAGATATGGAAGCGAAGGGCATCTTTGTCAAGAAAACCGAGCAGCAGT
>JACMJS010000220.1 GCA_014380515.1 Chlorobiales bacterium | reverse complement strand
TGTAAAAATTCGTTCTATGTCAAGAGACCGCCCGGTTGAACGAGGCCACCATGATCATATAAATCACCTCATCGAATCGCAACCGCATCATGCGTGAAGCCTCGCCCGGGTACAGTGAAATCACCTGCAACTGCGCGTTCATTACCGCATCGTCTTCAATACTTTTCAACGCCCCCGTTTTCGATAAAGCGTCGGCTTTCATCTTCTCTTGAAACTCCGAAGGCTTCTTGCCCATGCTGTACAGCGTTTCGTTCATCTGCAACTCGCCCGCGAGCTTCTTTAAGACTTTCCCGAGTTGGATAACAAGGTGTTCCCTAAACTGAAGCCTCGATAGTGCCTCAAAAAAAAAAGGAAAGTGGCTCCCTGCATCTCGCCAAAATTCACCGCGACCGCATCCGCTTCACTGATATCGTCCGAGTCCTCGAGAATCGCTGTAAGAAAACTTCGCACCGCCTTTGACCCCTTGGCTGAAAGCGTTGACAACGCTTTGTAGACCGCATCTTCCTTACTCTCCGCTTTCAATTCCGCTATCGCAACGCTTTCACTTTCGCTTTCCGGCAGCTGCATCGCATACTCGATCACTTTAGCAAAACCGCTGCGAACGAACTTCTCGCCGAAATCTTTGATACCGAGCAGCTCGCACGCATTGCAGACGCGCATGAACTCCGGCCCCGCGACTTTATAGGGCTTCCCACCCACGCGCATATAGGCGGCGTTGTCTACCGTCAGCGGCACTTCTGCTTCGGCTTTCGCCGCATTGCCGCCAATCCATTCTTTGATTTTTTTGAACATGATAGTTTGCCTGTTGATGCGTTAAAGTTTATCGAAAGATTTCGCGTTGAGTTGAATAATTTTTTCCGCGGGGTCAACTTCGGTAAGGAACGCAGGGTTACGAAACAATAGGATCGGACGCACTGACGAGGATTCAGGTGCGGGTTCGGTCGCATTGATGCCGCGCACATTATCAAAGGACGCATCGACGATGCCTACCCACTCCAAGCGACCCGTGCCGAACACCAAAAGTTGGCCATTAGTCAGCGTGACGTAAATGAAACTCCCCGCGGCTATGATCGCCGTCGGCTGCGAAGGCAGTTTGAACCCGGCGATGCGGGCGTTCGTGCGGCTTTGATCGAATGAATAGAGGTAGTATTGCGTGCCGGACTGAGTGAGGGTAAAGAGTAAGTCTCCGGTCACAACCGCGCCAAGGCCAATGTTGGTGCTGTCGTAGCCAATGTTAAACGGCACTTCGAGATTTGCGAAGGTTACAGAATCAACTGCTCTTGTAAAACTGTTTTCCCCGTAGGTGATGAGCCTGTTGCCTGAGGCAAGCAACGCACCTGCGTATGCAACACCCGCCGTGCCCACGAACGCACCTTGCAGCGTGCTGCCTGCATAAACTTTATCACCGTCATTGTTCGTCGTGATGAGCACGTTGCCATTCGAGAGCGCAAACATTTCACGCGGCTCCGCGCCAGCCGCCAAAGTAATCGCCGCAGACGGAGCACCGTCGGAAAAGAAACGCCGCACTTCATCCGTCCCGAAGCAACTCACATAAATCTCATCGGTGCCAGACGCATCCGGGCGAACAATCATATCGAGAGGTTCGCTTCCGGCAGGCAGCGTAATCGTAAATGCCGCCGCGCCGGTTGAATCCGTATAGGCTCGCACGGTCTCGTCGTCTTTGTTGAGCACGAAAAAATTCCCTTCGGTTGCCACGAGCCGCGTCGGATTGTTTCCGGTCGCAAACGGACTTGATGCAATCTCCAAGTTCGTAGCCGTATTGAAAATCGAAAGCGTTTTATCCGAAGTATTCAGTACGCCTAAGTAGATGCCTGATGCCGCGACAAAAAGCGGATCATTGCCCGTCTGATAGACTGTAGATTCAAGCGTGTGCGTTGCGGCATCATACACAATGACCGACGTATCACCTTGACACGCAACGAAAATCCGGCTGCTGATAGCCACCATCGCCACGGGGTTGTCTTGAGTCTCGACGCGATTAAACACGCCGTTATCACGCTTGGCGAGTTTCACATACTTCGCCTTCGTGATGCCCGCAGGAGAAACAAACATGTAGTTGGAAGGCAACCCAAAGCTGATGACGCTCGTTTTCAAACCACCTGCAAGCGCAATGCCGTTCATCTTCACCACCGGCAACGGCGTTGTACCGTCGTGATAAATTTCCAACACCGCCGGAATCGCAAACCCTTCGGCGACGGCGGCGAAAGGATAATCGTAACATTCAGAGACAAGACGGCTTGCATTAGTGTTGATTCTAATGCCGCTGAAATCCGTTTGCCGCACCAGAAACGCGCACATCTGATCAGCGATGAAAAGTCCGATGTCATCACCGGAAATAATCTCCGTGCGGAAATAGCAATAAGCAAACTCATTTTTATCGGTGCGGAAAACTTCTACATCAAAGTTCGCCGTCGAAATCTCTTCCGCTGTCGGTTCATAGACCATTGCGATTTGCTGCGGATCGGACTTGGCAAGCAAGTACCCTGTAAAGAAAGTGTGCCACACCGTTTGCGTTTTGTCCGCATCCTCAATGCTGAAATAAACCAGACCGGTAAAATTATTCGTTACGATCTGCGATTGCCATGCGTTCAAATTTGATAGTGACGTCTTTTCAAAGCCCGCAAAATAAACTTTCGCGCCGTCTTCATATTGATACACCGAAAAAGTTGCCGCGCCGCTCACGCTACCCGCCGCATAAACGAGCGTGATGTTGTTGCCCGTGTACCCTGAATACCAGCATGCATTATCGTCGAGATACTCGCCGCTTTCTATTTCGCCTTCGGGCAAAAATGAAACGATGTCGAACCTGTCCGGCACCTGCGAAGCATTCGTTTCCGTGATTGCATTTTTCTGAAAGCGTCCGCGCCGCGAACCATCACGCAGGAGCGGCGACGGATAAATGATTTTCAAGCCGAAGTCGCCGATGAGCGTTGCCCAATCTTTATCGAACGGCGGCTTCTTGTATTCACTTGACAGGGTTGCCGCTTTGCCGACGTCATCGACCGGCCCTTCGAGAATGATGTATTGATAAAGACTTTGATCACTGCGCGAGTTGAGCAAGTTCGTACGAATCGTCGTTTCCTCATCAAGTTCTCCCACGAAGTCCACAAGCTGCAATCCCTTTGTGATGCGCCGCCGGAGCGAAACGAAATATCGCTTCAGCAATTCAAGCACCGCCGGTGCATAGAATTGATAAGCGATGATGAGACCGCCGACGCGCGTCGCGTAATAAAAAGCATAGTTGATCAGCGTCGAAACTTTTCTACTTGCCTCGGGCGTGAGCACGGTATCGATGCGCACCGCATCAACGAACCATCTGTTTGCGACGATGAATCGCGCAAAAAAATCCGCGATGGTTTGGTCAAACGATTGCGTTTCAGTCGGCGTGTAAGTTTCGAATACTTTGTAATGTCCTTCATCCGTTTCCGCATCCGCTGTCAGCAATGGCTCCGTCCACCGCTTCGAACGAAAAAGTAGCGACCGGGTAAAAGTTTGTTTCGAGAGATAGAATGCCCGGGCCGCGGATTTACTTTGCGGCATGAAAACATTCTCGAAATAAATCTCGTCCCAGTTCGCGCCGCTTGGCCGCTCCGAACCGCTTCCGAAAATCTCTTCGATATCGATTTGCGTCAAACCGCGCTCGTCAAATTTCGTCGTCGCATTCGTATCGAGAATGATGTCGCCTTGCCCGTTGTTAGGCCTGTTCGTGCCCGCTTCAGTGAGCGTGCGGTCAAGCGTCAGCATCGTTGCCGCATCGTAAAAAAACTTTCGGCGAAGCTTGAGGCCAATGTAATAACCTGTCAATGCATCGTATTGATAAGTGAACACGGCCTCAAACACGCATTGAAACAGCAAGTCGCTGAACAGGGCAAGCGCGGTTTTACGTTTGAGAAACGAGTAAGCGTACTCTTTGTCGGCTTTGAATTTCCCGTCTTTGGCAAGGCCACGCGTGCGCTCAACGCCGAACCCTCTCTTGCCGCCGCCAAGCGATGATTCCTGTTCGGTAGCCGCGGGGCCGTAAGCATCGCTGAAAATGAAATTGTCAACCGCGATGCGCAAATCAGCAATGTCCGTTTCAACGAACGCCTGCTCGGGACTTCCCACGCGCTTCACGCTCACCAATTGTCCAAGCCCTTTGAAACCCACAAGGCTGTTCACGTCCGGCAGCGGCGGCATCGCCAGCAACTCCGCAGCGGCAAGTTCCGATTGCCTGTTGAGAAAAATCGGAAAGTACTTGTAGAGGTGCTTTGCTTGCACCGTTTTCAGCGTGCCCGTGTAGCTCGGTTCGTAATCAATGAGATTGTTGAGCAGAAAATCCGCAAAGCCTTTGCCGTTCGAGCGTCCGCTCACGTCGTAATTTATTTTCTCGCTGATATTATCGATCACCTCAACGGTCTTCAAGAGCGAAGCCGGATGAATGATTTTCAAAGACTGCGCGGACGGCAAGTACTCCAGCGTTTCGATCTCGTCAGTTCGGTTGTTGCGCCGGTTGCTGATCCGCCGGTATTTCGTCTCGCCGAAAAACACATTCGATATATCGATGAATCCGCCTGCAATCATCGCGTTGGTATTCTCATCGATGAGTTGAGCGTAATAAAACAGCGTATCGTATTTGAGCGAGCTGTCTTGGGCGGCGGCCGCGGACAATTGTAATGTTTCAAGTTCGCGGAACACTTCGCGGATCGGAAAGGTATCATCGAGCGGCAGCGTCCATTGCGGCGGCGCAGCGGTGCCGACTTCGGCGTTGTCTTCGGCTTGCAGCTGACGCTCGGGAGATTTGTAGAGGACTCGAAGCGGGGCGATGTTGCGAACATCGAAATAAGTCAACTCATATTTTTCATCCGTGAGTTCATCCGATTGCCATGAGACTTTGCCGAAGACGCCCGTTCCTTCTTCGTTCAAGCGATAGCATTCCGAGACGATGAACTTGACGTTGTTCTGATACTTGACGCCCTCAAGCTTCAGCGACCCGATGCTCTGATTTTCAAAAATGTGATCTGTGCGAACGTATTGCATCTGTTAATCGCGCCGTTTGATTTGACCGAGATACCAAGCCACCGCAGTGTCGAAATAAGCGATCTCTTGCTGCGTCATAGATTCACTTGCGAAAACCATCTCGATGGTGCGATCACCAATCGCTTGCACCCTGTCAAAATCGCCGCGCTGATACCCGCCTACCCACATCACACCTGGCACTTTTGTTTCGCCCGGCACTGCAGTGAATGAAACGTCGATTTTCGTCAAAGAACCATTTCCATCAAGCCGGTGATATAATTGAGCTGCAGTATCTGCCTCTCGGGAAACGTAAATTGACTGGGTATCAATACTTGCAAGCGTGTAAGGCGAAGGATTGATCGGTGGATTGTAGGCCACCTGAAAAGCCCGGTCAATCGTTACTCCTGCAAGACTGCTGTTTGCATAGACACCAGCACTTGTTGAACCGTCAACGTAGAATCCTACGATGCTCTGAGCCGCTACAGTGTTGGAAGGCCGTGCTGCGCGGAAACCAAACGCCTGATTCGACGGCGTAACCGCGCCGTCAACAGAATGATCGTAATTTGTTTTTATGATTGTACCGTCTTGAGGGCTATCAACATTGTTGTTTGCGTTGGCAAGGTCTGTATAAAGACGCACGCCGTTTTGCCTCAGTCCGAAGTCAGGCGTGAATTGAGACGGAACAAACGTAAGAGGAAGAACTGACCCACCATTATTTTCGGGATAAATCCCAAATCGCTGTTCGATGATTTCTCCCAGCACGCCCGGACGAACCCAATCGTAAGTCGTGCTGATGCGATTTTGTCGCGGGAATTGAAAGGGCGAACCAATTGAAGCGTAAATGTCGAAAACGTTTGGCGTGAGATTATGAGAAGCAATGAAAAAAAATGCGCGCAACTTCTCATAAACCGTTTTCGAACTGTTCTGAATTACCCTAAGCAGTCGCACAAATTCCGACATGAGGCCGCGGCGTACTTGCCAATTCAGCGCGTATCCGTTGCCGGTGAAGTATGCAATATTCGTTGCGTCAATGCGGTCTGCTATCGTCGCCGACGCGTTGTAACTTGCGATGATACCTGCCAACGCCGCAGTGTCCAAGGTGCGAAACGACCGCGTGTTTGACCACGGCGAAGTAAATCCGCCCGCCTTTGATCGTACATGCCAATAGTAAATTTTGTCGTTTGGCAGAGACGCATTCTCGTCATAGAACAAAGTGAGCAGATCATTCGCGCTGAAACTTACGCTTG
>JACMJS010000219.1 GCA_014380515.1 Chlorobiales bacterium | reverse complement strand
TGCGTTGATCTCACCGGCGAGCGGCTGCAGGAAGCCTTCGCATCGCTGACGAATCATAAAATCTGTTTCGGCAAGGCGCAAGATGGCGGCGTATATTTGATTGCCGCGCGGCGCGAAGTTTGTGCTGCGTTGCCCGAACTCTTTGCCGCGTGCCGCTGGGAAACCGCGCAAGTTCAGAGCGATTTATTTGGGGCTGCACAGAACTGCGGATTTTCCTTCGCGGTGCTGAGTGTTCTGAATGACATCGATGCCGCATCAGATATAATTGCTTCCTTTAATTCCCCGCTGGCCTTGCTCCGGCAACTGGCGCGAAAACTTTCGGCGCGGCATCGTTGCGATGCGCCGCCTGCATTGTCGCCGTTTATTTCTACCCGTCGTACGATTCGCCTGCGTCATCAAAAAGCCCCGCCCATCGCCCTGCTGTCCTAACCTCGTTCTGATTTCTCCAACTGCATTTATTTAACGCTGTAAAAGATGTGTCGTGCCTGTTGGCATAGCCGTCTTCTCCGTCATTCCGGCTTGCCCGGAATCCTTCTTGATTCGAACCAAGAAGGATTCCCGACGCGGCGGGAATGACACAACAGGTTTAACGACGATGAACTCTAACTACCTATTGACAAAACAAGTATGACGATAAAAATTTTCATAAAACGATCTTGCGCGCTTTGGATTGCATTGTTAATGCTCGGCGCAGCGGACTTGCGCGCTCAGGGCACCGCGTCGGTTGAAGGCGTCGTGAAAGACACGCAAGGCGATTTGCTGACGGGCGTCAAAGTTACTTTGACCAATGACAAAACGGGCGGCGTGCAAGGCACGATCACCGACGTCGGTGGTGCCTACCGGTTCACCTCTGTCTCAACCGCGGGCAGCTACAGCGTCGCGGCAGCCATCGACGGATTTAAGAAAGCCTTGGTTACCGATCTCGTGCTGCGTACCAACGAGCGGCGATTGATCAATCTTGAACTGAAGCAATACACCTCCGATGAAATCGTTGTGATCGGCGAGCGGGCGCCGCTCATCAACCGCACGACGGGCGAGGTCTCATCCTACATCACCGAGCAACAGATCGAAACGATTCCAACCGACGGCAGAAAAATTTCCGGTCAACTGTATTTCGTGCCCGGTGTAACACCCGCGACCGTCGGCTATCCCGAAGCACCCAACATCAGCATCAACGGCCAGACGTCTATTTTTTCAAGCTACCTCATCGATGGCTTCGACAACAACGAACGCTTTCTTGGCGGACAGAAATTTGATACGCCGATTGGTGCTGCGCAGAACGTCGCCGTACTGACGAACACGTATTCGGCGGAGTTCGGACGCACCTCGAACGGCATCGTCAACATTACCACCAAGAGTGGCACGAATGATCTGAAGGGCGAAGTGTTTTATTACTTGCGTCCCGGCGCCGCAATCGATGTGCCGAATTATTTTTCGCCGCGCACGGTCTCGGACGCAGTGATTAACAACGGGTTCAACCGCAACCAAGCGGGCTTTTCCGTCGGCGGGCCGATTGTGAGAGATCAAACGTTCTTTTTCTTCAACGCGGAAATCTCGCGCGATAACGTCGATGGCTTTATCAGATCACCGGCGGCGGCGTTGGAGGCCGTTGTGCCCAGTCCCAGTTACAGTTCACTCTTCACGGCGAAGCTGGATCACCGGTGGAATGACATTCACTCGACCTCGCTGCGCGGCAATTTGGGTCTCGTCGGGCGCGGCGGGCGCGACGGATTGGGATTGGTCGGTTTCAGCACGCAAGGCAATGCAACGACGATGCCGAGCGCGGGATTCATTCAAACTCGCCCCGCGGTGCTCGCAGCAATCAAGCATGATTGGGCGACCTCACCGACGTCGTTCAACGAAACGCGCTTGCAATACAGCAGCTTCCGCTGGAACTACGGACGCGCCGAAGACGGCGGACAGCCGCAGGTCATCCTCCGTAACGCCGACAGCACGAGTGTGCTAGGAACAGTTGGCAATACAAGTTTCGTCTTTGATGATCTCGAACGCACCGTGCAGTTTGCGAATACTTACACGCAGTCGCTCGGCAGGCACACGGTTAAAGGCGGCGTCGACTTGCTTTACTCCGACTTTCAACTTTACGGCGGCACGAATCAGCGCGGTGCATACAATGTGCGGCTGAAGAACAACGCGGACTTCAAAGCCTACGGACGCATCTTTGATCTAAGCGATATTCCGAGCAATGTAACCGTCGACCGCTACAGCGTTGAAGCCTATTCCTCCGCGCCGTTCGGCGTGGTGCAATTCATGGCCGCACTGTTCGTCGAGGATAGTTTTAAACTCAATGAACGCCTGACGCTCAACTTAGGACTGCGGTGGGACTTTGATAATCTCACGAAAGCGGGCGGCAAAAACTTTGACCTCAACAACATTGCCCCGCGTTTATCCGCCAACTATTTGCTGACGCCCGACGGACGCTCGGCCTTGCGCGGCGGCTACGGGATTTTCTATGAGCGCATCGTTTATGCGGTAACGAGCGACGCCTTGCAATTCACCACGCAACGGGCACCTTACATCGCCCAACTTCAGATTTTAAAAGACAAAGGCATCTTGCCCGCTGATGCGGACTTGCTCGCCCTCACACGCAACGGCGATGCTCAAGCGATTTTCGCCGGCGCAAATGTTCCTGCATACTTGCAGGGGAAAACACAGAGCCAGATTGATACCGCACTTGCAACGAGTCCAGCGGCGGAATGGCGCATTCAAAATCCGAACGGCCTGACAAATCCTTACAGCCACCAATTCTCGCTCGGCTTCCAGCAACAGGTTACGGACGATATGGCGTTCGCAGTTGACGGCGTAGTGCTGCTCGGTCAAGACTTGGTACGGCTCATCGATCTCAACGCGCCTTCGCCCTACGAAACATCAGCAGCGTCAAAGATCGGTGAGAACGGCACACCGCGCACGATTGCTGACGCAGACTTGACCCGCCCTGCAGGCGTAGCCATTGGCGGTGCACGTCAGATCACGATGTCGGAAACGAAAGGTGAGAGCCGCTACTATGCGTTGATGTTCAACCTTAAAAAAATCCTCACGAACAACTATGCGTTCAACATCGCCTACACACTTTCGTGGGGACTGAGCAACTCGGACGGCATCAACTTCCGCGCGCAGGATAACAACGACTTCAGTCGGGAGTGGGGATATACTTTCAACGACCGTCGGCATGTCGTTGCGCTCACCGGTTCATACCAATTTTTTACCGGCACAACGCTTTCGCTCAACGCGCTCATTCAATCCGGCCAAGCAATCAACCGCACGGTCGGGCGCAACAACCTTGAACTTCCCGCTGCAACGCCGAATGACATCAGAGAAGAGGAAAGAAAAAAATTCGGCAACTACTACGGGCATGGCGAGCAGTACGGCGATGGCTTCAGCGGCAACTTGGATCGGTATCCGGGCGTGGAGCGCAGCAGTGAACGGTTGCCCGCAACGGCGCAATTTGATTTGAGTTTCGCGCAGCGTGTATCCTACGAACGCTATGGCATTGAAATCCGCGCCGATGTCTTCAATCTGTTTAACGTTACCAACTACAGCGGATACTTCGGCGTCGCCGGTGAAACGAACCGCGCGCAGTTCGGTCGTCCGGGCGATGCGATCAACTACCGCTCGGCGGGACCCGCACGGCAATATCAATTCTCAGCGCGCGTAACATTTTAAGACGTTGCGAACTCCCCCTCGCCCCCTCTATTAGAGGGGGTGTCCGAAGGACGGGGCGTCCGACGCGAAAGCGAATTCACCATGAGACATACGCAAATGCGTTTCCTGTTACGAAAACAATTTTTGTTTCTAATGCTCGTCGTTGCGGCGTTGCTATCAAGCT
>JACMJS010000218.1 GCA_014380515.1 Chlorobiales bacterium | reverse complement strand
CCATTCGTGCCGTTCGTACCGTTTGCGCCGTTTGTCGCGCCGTCGCCGTTCGTGATAACGGGATTTGCCATAAAAATTTCCTTCTGATTTCTTGGTGTTTAAATAAAAATGTTGCCTTCGGTTTGCCGCGCTGCGAACGATTCCCCGGCGGTTCGTCAGTCGATCTGTAGAATAAAAATTCCGGTTGTTTATGCTTGAGATAAGGTTTCAGGGAGTATGGTTGCAGCGTGTGAAATGTGCTTCGGGATGATCGTAACCACAGATGGCGGCAGCGGTCGGGTCGGACTTGTTTATCGAGCGGCGAAGGTCAGGCGTTCGTTGTTTTTTATGCGGATGGCAACGCGGCGGGTTGCGGTGAATCGAACGCGGCGGTCTATTAAGAAGAAGTAATTTTAAACTGACGTTCTCTGAATTCGGAATGCTGGCGTTGAGAGCGAGTAAGCAAGTAGTTCGTGAGGCATTTGGTGTTGCATGAATATACCAACAAACTTTTCATTTACAAGTTTTCCCGTCGCTCTTCAGCCGCACCGGACGCGGCAGATGCAGCACTCGAAAGTTTTTCGGCGGCGATATCATCCGTCGTTGTCTCCGCATTCACATCGCGCTCTGTCTCCGCCGGTTGCGCCGGAAGTTTTTCGCTTTGCCACGATTCCCTTTCGTGTTCGGCAGCCCCTTTGAAAGCATCCATCGCTTCGGCAGCCAGATAAAATGATCCGGTAATCAAAATTAAATCATTCGCGGTTGCGATAGACTTGGCTGCGGCGATGGCTTCGGAAACGCTTCCCGAGGGCTTGCAGATAATTTTCAGATCATCGCAATGACGCAAAATTTCCGAGGGCGGCATCGCGCGTTCCGTCTTGGGCGCAGCGGCGAAGACGTAACGGCTTTCGTCGCCGAGCACGCGCAGCATCGAACTGACGTCTTTATCCTGCATCGCCCCGAAGACGGTGTAAAGATGCTCGAAGGTTTTCCGGTAGATCGCAATCGCCGCCATCGTCGCCCGCAGGCCGTCGGGATTGTGCGAGACATCCAGCAGCGTAACCGGCGAACGGCTGACGACTTCCAACCGCGCCCGGTGTCCGGTATTCACCGATACATATGCAAGGCCTCGGCGGATGGCATCCGGCTTCACTTTCATCTCTTCGGCGATGAGCACGGCGGCGGCGAGATTTTCCGTTTGATAACGCGCCCAAAGCGGCGTCTTCAAACGGCGGTAGCGTTCCTGCGGCGTCTTCAAATGCACAACCAATTCACCGATGCGGCTTTCCGGCGCGATCTCCATTTCCGTTTCCGCATTGACGAGCACGAGCGGCGAACGTTTGTCGTGCGCGGTGCGGGTGATGACTTCAAGCGCGTCAAGGCTGCGAGCGGTCGTGAATGTTTTTGATTTCGGTTTGATGATGCCCGCTTTCTCAATCGCAATCTGACCGAGCGTTTCGCCCAAGTATTCCATATGATCGAAACCGATGCTGGTGATGACGGTAAATTTCGGCAGCACGATGTTCGTCGCATCTAATTTGCCGCCCATGCCAGTCTCGATCACCGCTACATCTACGCGCTCATCGGCAAAATGCCGGAACGCCATCGCGGTTGTAACCTCGAAGAACGTCGCTTGCGCCCGTTCGGTGAGATCGCGCAAACGACCGGCCAGTTCCGCGACTTTCTCTTCGGGAATTTTTGTACCGTTGATCCGAATGCGTTCGGTAAAATCCAAGAGATGCGGCGAGGTATAAAGTCCCGTCTTCCATCCGGCTTCCTGCGAGATCGAGGCGATCATCGCCGCCGTTGACCCTTTGCCGTTCGTGCCTGCGATGTGAATGATCAAAGGCAACCGCCGTTCGGGATTGCCGAGCGAGTTGCACAGCCGCTGAATGTTATCAAGGCCGGGCTTGATGCCGAAGCGGTGCAGCGGAAACAAAAAATCTATCGCGTCTTGATAAGTCATTCAAAAAAATAATTCGTCTCGGAAATTTTGCGTGATACCATCGTTGCAAATGCGGCAACTACAGTATGAATGCAAAGTTACAGCGTAGGCTTTGCATTTCACAGACCGGCACACGCTTGCGGGTTATTGAACTTACAACAAGCCCGACGGCCTTTTGCCGAACATCAACGCGCCCATTTTGTTGAGCACCGTTTGTCCGATGTCGCGTAGCCGGATGCGTACGGCCTTCTTTCCCCACACGGCGTTGCGATACGTCTGAATTTGTTTTTCCGCATGTCCCAACACGGCGTTGATGTCTTTTTCCGTGAGCGGATGAAACGGCGCGAACTTAAACGGATGCTCGGCTACATCGAGCTTGAACGCCGCGATGTTGCCCCACTCCGACGAGAGTTTCGGCATCAGTTCCAACGTCGTTCGCAATAAATTTTTGTGGCTTAACCCGTCGCCGAAAGAATAGGCGAGATACCGGTCTTCGACCAGCCGCCAGAATGTTTCCGTGGCTTCGGTAATGTCGACGGCGTCGTACTCGAGGGCAGTGCAGATCAGTCCCCACAGCACGAAGCGTTCGCGTCCGGTCATGTTGCGTGTGGGCGACGCGGGGGCTTTTTCCCAATGGCGCAGAAAGCCGCAGTTCATGTTGTAGCCCGTCGGGAAACCGTGGCGCCACATCCGAAGGTTGAGTTCCGTCCACTCGCCCCAAAACTTACGCCGCGGATTGAAGCCACCGACCTGCCGAAATAAATTCGTGTAGCCTGCATTGAGCATGCCTTGCACGGTTTCATACCGGATTTTATCCGTCGTGATATGCGGCGTCGTTTCTTTGGGTTTGAAAAGTTTATCGCTCTCCTCGCTGTACGACCGCACGCCGACGATGCCCATCGGCAACGTGCGCAGGGATTCCTCGAGAGCCGGAAAAATATTGCCGTGCAAGGTTACATCATCATCGATAAAACAAATCAGCGGCGTCTTACACACGTTGAGTTGGAAGATGCGTCCGCCGACGATGGAAGGATCGTTGCTGTTGAAGTAAACCGAGATAGGCAACTTTGAAGAATAACTTTTGATGCGTTCTTCGATTTCAAACGCGCCGTCGCCCGCATCACGGTTATAGACGATGACGATTTCGGCGGGCGAGGCAAGCGGGGTTTGGTTGAGTGAGACGATGAGGTTCTTCAGATATTCTTCGCGCTCAGGGATTGTGAGCGCGGTGATGGTCCATTGCTTTTTTTCAGTCGCCATGGTTTCAAGGTGTCTTAGGTGTTGAGAGTGAAAGGTAACGATTCGCGTGCGTTCAACCGCTCCAGCATGTCGAGCCAGCCGTGATGCCCTTCGCGGGTCAATCGTTCGGCATTACGGATATGTTCAAGTGCTTTCGAATAGCCCGATACCGGATTTCTGATAATGAACTTTCGTGCGGCGGCTTCAAGCATCGGTGCATCGTTGGCATCGTTGCCGATGGCGATACTTTCAAAAATTTCATGGCCGGAATCGCGGCGGGCATCGAGATAAATGTTGACCGCGCGGCCTTTGTCTGAACCTTTCACGATGCTCGTCCATTTTCCGCCGAACGCAACGGTAAATCCTTCGGCTTCGAGCGCTGCATAAAAACGTGCCGAAGGCCGGGTCATCAACAGTACGCTGTAGCGGCGGTGTAAGGCGCGGGCGGCATCATCACTGCTGTAGCCGCTTTGCGAGGCAACTGCCGCCGCCGATTGCTCCTGAAAAATTTCAATATCCGCCTGATGCTGCGCGGCAAGGTCTTTTATCTGCGGCAGCGTGATACTTGCCGGAGCCGCCAGCGGAATCACGTATCTGCGGTGTTCATCTATTTCTGTTTGCGTTGTGACCTCGAAGTGCGCCGCAAGTTTTTTATTCGCCGTCGCAATCATAGCGCCGTTTTCCGCAATGAAATCCGCGGCGAAGTTCAGCCGCGATTGCAGGTACAAAATTTCCGCCGCCGTCCGGCTTGACACGAATACAACTTCCGTTTCGCCCAACTGGCGCATCAATTCTTCGGGCGGACACGGCAGTTCGTACCGTTCGTTGAGCAACGTGCCGTCAATGTCGCTGAAAATAATGCGGCGCATCTTTCATTTTTTATCAACATCGCCACAACCGCCTGCTTGTAACAGCCGCAGAGAGATATGAATTGGAAATGTTGGATTGATTTTCTTTCAGAAGAGATGCTGGCTGGGGGAAATTCTGAAATGCCCAACAGCGAGGCCGTGTAAGGCGTTCAAAGCGCGAATGAATTTTCTTCAGGCTTCCTTCTTCAGGCTTTCTGCACTTGCTTGAGCGCGATACGCACGAGTTCATCCGTCTTGGCGTCGGGTGATTGGGCGATGGCCGCACGCATCGCTTTTTCCGCCGCCGGTTTGCTGTAGCCGAGCGAAAGCAACGCTGAATACGCATCGCTGCGGGCTTGCTGGTTGCCGGTCTGCGCCGCCGCCGCCGCGGTGTAGCCGGATTTCAAATCAAGTTTGGTAATCTTATCGCGCAGTTCCAGCACGATGCGTTCCGCCGTTTTTTTGCCGACGCCGGAAATCGCCGTTAGAGATCGCAAGTTGTTGGAGATAATACTTTCGCGCAGATCACTTACGCCCATGCCGGAAAGAATCGTCTGCGCCATTTTCGGTCCGACGCCGGAAATCGAAATCAGTAGCCTGAAGACTTGCCGCTCTTCCTCGCTTTGAAACCCGTAGAGTTGCAAAATTTCTTCGCGGAAATGCAAGTAGGTGAGCAACTTTACACTTTCGCCAATGATGGGCAACTGCTCCGACGTTTGCGACGATACGCTCACGCTGTAACCGATGCCGCCCACGTCGAGCGTAATTTCCGTCGGCGTTTTATCCGCCAATGTACCGATGAGATAAGTAATCATTCCGTGATCAAATAGGCTTCGATGCTTTTAAAAAACTCTTTGGTTACCCCGCGCACGCGCAAGAGTTCCGACGGTAGACTGAAGCGTTTGTATTCTTTGCGGTAGCCGAGAATCCGGTTTGCAATCGTCTTTGAGATGCCGAGCCGCAAGAGATCGTCCAACTCCGCCGTGTTCAAATTTATTTTTTCACCCGGCGCGAGCCGCGGTTTCAATTCGTCAAACGCATCGGTGATGCGCCGGTCTTCTTCTTCACGTTTGGTTGCCGCATCCACGATGCTCGCACCGCCGAACGCAAGGCTCACGCTCGCCTGATGTGTCAATCCCAAATCGGGATGCGAGTAGAACGCATAATCGAACTCGATGCCCGCGTAACGCAGCCCGATGCCGCCCGTCAATTTCGATGGCTCGGTTGCAAAGCCCAATCGCAACGCCAAGGATGCCACCGGCTCATACTCCGCACCGGCTTTGACGGAAAGCGGATACCGCACGTCTTTTTCAAGATCGGCCACAAGCATCACATTCGTCAGCATCCGATAAGATGCGCCGAGCGTGTAGGTCTGCGCCAGCGGTTCAGCCGCCGTGCTCATCACCGGACGGTTGAGATTTGTCGCTGCGAAACCCACCGCGAGTTGCGGCGAGAGCAAAGCCATCACGCCCGCATCGATGCCGAACGCCGCGTCCGTGCCGTAGGTGGCAATCGCAAGCGTGTTGTATGAAACGGTTACACCGTAAAAAAATTTCTGCTCGAATGAATTGGCGTAGGCCAGACTGAACTTCGTTTCGTTGTAAAGATCAAATCCATATCGCTGTGCGGCGACACCCATCGTTCCGAATGATTCCGGCAGGAGCAGCGGATCGGCGTAGGCGAAGTTGAAATAGGAAAGTTCGGAAAGCCCGAACGGACGCGCGTAGAAGCCGCTCACTTCGCGCAGCGCGAGCCGCGAAAGTCCCGCCGGATTGTAAAAGATCGCGTAGGCACTGTTGCCGAGGCCGACGAATGCGCCGCCGAGGGCGACGGCTCTGCCGCTCGTTTCCAAGCGTTCGCCGCCTGCGATGGCAACCTGCGGCGCGAGCATCGACAACATTACTGCTGCAAGAAATAAACTTTTTCTCATCTGTAAATCTCGACGGTTAGCGTTCGAAAAAATCTTTGGGATGCAGTGATGAGAAGTCTTTGGCGATACGGATTGGTTGATTTTTGAGTGCGCGGAATTCGGCGGCACGGTGCGAGGTCGTCAAAGCAACCGCCTGCATTCCCGCACGGGACGCGGCTTCAAGGCCGGGCATCGCATCTTCGAAAACAATGCAATGCCGAGGTTGCATGTTTAATTTCGCGGCGGCTTTCAAAAACGGCTCGGGATGCGGCTTGCCCTTTGTTACATCGGCGGCCCCGATAACGGCGTCAAAATAGGATTTTATTTTCAAGCCCCCCAAGATGAACGCGATGTCTTTCGGGCTGCCGCCGGTAGCGACGGCCATCGGGATTTTTAATTTGCGGGCGGCACGTAAAAAATCCATGAGGCCGCCGAGCGGTTTTATTTTTTTGCGGTAGCGGACGCGGTATAAAAAATCTTTTTGGGCGACGAGCGATCCGACTTCATCATTCGTCAGCGGTTCTTTGATGAAGAAGCGCACGGTTTCGCGGGCGGGCATTCCGGCGGTCTTCGTGTAGTAATCGCGCAGGTTCATCTTCACGCCGTTATCTGCGAAGAGATCGAGCCACGCACCGGCGTGAACTTTCATACTATCGGTCAGCGTGCCATCCATATCAAAGATGAATGCAAGCGGCTTTTTGATTTGGGGCATTGCGGGTTATGACAAAGTTTTGGCGAGGGCGTCAACGGCGTCTTTGGCTTCTTTTAATCCGGCACCGGTGAGGTCGCGGTAACGCTTGATGGCTTCGATCTGATTGCCTTGTCGGATCAATTGTTCAATCTCCGGCATCGTGCCAGCGGACGCTGCGGACACGGCTTTGTTTAACAGCGGCAAATTGCCGGACGCTTCGAGTTCATCGATGGCGTCTTTGGATTCTTTTAAGCCTAAGCCGGTTTGTTCACGGTAACGTTTGATCGCCGTGATTTTTTGTCCCCCGCGAACAAGCGTTAACAGGGCTTCTACGGACACATCTGATTTTGATGACGAAGATTTCTTAAAGGCGTCATATCCTTCCGGCTTTTCAAGTCTGGCTCTACGCGCAACCGCGATGCCGAGTATCACCGCGCCCGCAAGCAGCACCAAAGTAATTATCGTTGTTTCGCTCATATCTTTTTAAATTTTTCCGATATAAAGTTTGGTATCGTAATGCAGCGTAACGGTACCGTTTTCGGTATGCGCGGCGAAAAGGTGTTCGAGGGCTGAAATCATTTCGGCGTATTTCGGATGCGATTCACTACCGGGCATGTAGGATGACGAAAGCACGCGGCCTTTGAGACCATCGTAGCCGAAGGTCTGAACATTTTCCAAGGCGATGGTTTTGTATCCCGCCGCGAAAAAAGATTTCAATTTTTCATCATCGATATTTTTGTGATTGACGGCGGCGTAGTCCGTGCCGCAGTCGTGCAGGAAGCGGTCGTAGGCGGCGAGGAACGGTGTGGCGGTGATGTTGCGGTCGTTCCACATCAGCACCACGTATCCGTTTGGTTTCAGGATGCGATGAAACTCCTTTTGCGCCATTGCAGCATCGAACCAGTGAAAGGCCTGCGCGGCCACAACGAGATCAGCGCTTTCACTTGGCAACGACGTTTGTTCCGCATTTGCATCGATGCTTTTAAAGTTCGGATACGCGGCCAATAGCCGTTCAGCCGCCTCGCGCATTTCTTTGTTGGGTTCAACGCCGCACACCGTGCATCCGTGCTTCAAAAAAATCTCCGCTGAAATACCCGTTCCTGATCCCGCATCCGCAACAATGAAATCGGGCTGCAACCCGCATTCCCGCGTCAGCACGGTAACGACGGCTTCGGGATACGACGGACGGAACTTGACGTAATTTTCTACGCGGTTCGAAAAACGGGTCGCCGCGTTCGGAGAATTCGGTGTACTCATGATTTTTTGATCCCGTGCTTTTTAATTTTATCCGAAAGCGTGGCAATGGAAAGTTGTAAGGCTTCGGCGGTTTTGGTCAGGTGAAATCCGTTCGCTTTGTAATACGTCTCGATGATCGCGCGCTCGGTTTCCTCGATGATTTTTTTGAGGCCGTCCTGTTGCACTCTCGTTTCAATCGATGCGCCGAGGCCGCCGTCGCTTGCGGAGAGCGGTGCGGCGGGCGAGACGCCTAAAATTTCCGGCGAAAGTAATTCTTCATCAAGCATTTTTTTATCGCCCGACAGCACGACGAGCCGTTCGACTTGCAACGTCAATTGACGGATGTTGCCGTCCCACGAAAACTTTTTAAATCGCGCCAGCACTTGCGGCGAAAAGGTTTTCGGCGGTAGTTGGTATTTCTCGCAGATGCGTCCCAAGAAATAATTCGCCAGCGGCTCGATGTCTTCCTTGCGGTCGCGGAGCGGCGGCAGAACCAGTTTCACGCCGTCCAAGCGGTAGTAAAGGTCTTGACGAAATTTGCCTTCGGCGACGAGCCGCTGTAGCGGTTGGTTGCTCGTTGCAATGATGCGCACATCGACTTTTCTTTCTTTCGTATCGCCGACGCGCCGCAGCGTTCCTTCTTGAATGAACCGCAACAACCGCGATTGAAAAGCAAGCGACGCGCTGTTGATTTCGTCGATGAACACCGTGCCGCTGTCGGCGAGCTCCAGCAATCCTTTTTTGTCGCGGTCGGCGCCGGTAAATGCGCCTTTGACATGTCCGAAGAGTTCGGATTCTAAAAGCGACTCGGCGACCTGCGTCGTATCTATCGTCATAAAAGGTTTCTCGCGGCGCGCGCTCGTTTGGTGAATCGCGCGGGCGGTGAGTTCTTTGCCCGTACCCGATTCACCTTCGATCAAGACGGGTGTCGGCGTTTTGGCGAGTTGAATGACTTGCAGTTCGATTTGCTTGGCAACGGGACTTTCGGAAAGCAAGCCGTCAAACCTGAATCCCGAAAGCACTTGGGATTCGAGGGCGGCTTTCTGTTGCCGCAATTTTCCGGTCTCTTCATCTTGGCGTTCGAAGGCCTGCGCGTTTTCGATGGCGATGCCGCAGAGATTGGCGAAGGCTTCGAGGAAGTCTAGGTCGTCGTCGGTGAACACGTTTGCGGCGTGGGTCGAGTCCATGTAGATCACACCGAGTACGGTTTCGCGCGATTTGATCGGCAGGCAAGCGATTGATTGAATGTTGAACTTTGCAATGCTTTGCTTATCGCGCAGGAGTTCATCGAGCTTGACGTCTTTGCTGATATAAGCCGCACCGCCTTTGCTGACGCGGGAAAGTACGCTTTGGCTGACTTGCGCGGCGTTTTGCAACAAGTCGGCCTCGGTTTGTTGCGCGGCTTGCAATACGAGCGAGCCATCCGGCTCGCGCAAAAAAATGATGCTGCGGCTTGCGCCGATGAGACTTGCGCCGAGTTCGAAAATTCCCGAAATGACTTCCTCAACTTTGCGGGCGACGTTGATGCGGCGGCTGATCTCATAAATCACCGAGAGGTTTCGCCGCGCGTCGGTGCGAAAGAGTTTGTTGTATTGCGCTTCGATTTCTTGATTGACGCGCACTTTCGTCAGAAAACTTTCGCGCATCGACTCGCTCGTAATTTGCCGCGCCTTCTGCATCAAAATTTTGTATGCCTGTTCAAGGCACGCCATCGATTCCTTCTGCCGTCGCAATTGAGCGTAAAGCCGGTAGCATGAAAAATAAAATTGCTCGATGCCGTTTTGAACGTGGCCGATTTTCGCCGCCTTCGAAATCATTTCTCCCGCATGGCGTTCGGCATCTTCCGGACGGCCTTCGCGCAGAGCAATCCACGCCTTCGGCAACGTGTAGTCGATGTCGCGGTCTTCGAACTGACTTGCCGTAATCACCTGTTCACACAGGGATTGGTAGCGACCGGCTTCGACAAGATCGCCGAGCGGATTGTGTTCGCCGAGAAAAAACATCGCAGCATTTGCGGCGACTTCAAGAATCAATTCGGGATTTTCAATCGACTGCGCCGTGAGCATGGCGTCATCGAGATAAAGTTTGGCCTGAACGAAATCGCCCTGTTGCTCCGAGCAGTGCGCCAGATTCGAGAGAATGAGCGCAGTCTGACGTTTGTCGTTGTTGCCGCGGCTGATGACCAGTGCCTCGGACAGCATCACGACGGCCTTCGGATAATTTCCCGTCATCACATACACCAAACTGATGTTGCCCAAAAACAAACTTTCGTTGCGTGAACTTTTGTAGGCCAGATTGGCCAGCCGTGCCTTTTGGAGAAACTCAAGGGCTTCGGAGTAATAGCCTTTCTGCAAGTTCACAAATCCGGTGCTGTGGTAGAGCGAGAGCAATGTTTTTTGATCGCCCAATTGCAACGCCAACGGCGCCGTTTCGGCAAGCAAGGTTTCAGCTTCGGCGAAGTCGGAAAAGTTGATATACACTTTTGCAATGCTCAGCTTGGCGATGACCGCCTCGCGCCAGTGGGCGGGTTTCGTTTCCGCCAGCCGCTCGTAGCACCGCATCGCCGCACGGTACACCTTGACGGCTTCCTCTTTGCGCATCAAGTAATCCTGATACACCCGCCCGAGCAACGAATAGGCTTTGGCTTCCGACAGCACGTCATCCGATTCGCAGGCGAGCACGATGGCCAGTTCCAAATGTTCAAGGGCTTCGGTCGCGGTGTTGTTCATCAGGAGCGACGAGCGCGCCAGTGCCAGATACGCATCGATCTCAAGTGCCCGATCTCCGACGCGCCATGCGATCTTGAGCATTTCACCGGCGTAGATGTGCATTTCTTTCAGGCCGGTATCGTAGAGCAGCGAGAGCTTTTCGCGCCGGGCTACCGAAAGTTTTTCCGCGTTGCCGAGCAGCGTGGCGTAGTAGAGCAAGCGGTCGATGGCCGTTTGCCGCTGATCGTTTTTGAGCAGGAGTTGATAGAGTTCTGAAAGTTCGCGGGCAATCTCGAAGCGTGCTTCCGGCGATGATTCCAAAGCGGCGGCGGATTCATAAAGAGCGGCGGCTTTCTCGAGCTTCATCTGCTCGCGGCACGTTCGGGCGGCTTGCAGCAAATAGATAAAAGCTTTGTCGTCGTCGTGGCTTTGCGCAAAATGATAAGCGAGCCGTTCCGTCCATTCGCCGCCCGATGAACCGCCGGTTGGTTCGCCGCCGGTTTCAAAGTATTCGGCGATGGCTCGGTGTGCGGCGGCGGCGTTCGTGCATTGCTTTTGCAAGGCCGCTTGAAGATGGGCATTCGGAAAGGAATAAAGGGCGCCGCGCTGTACTAAAATCTCATCGGTCAGGGCTTGCGAAAGCATCGGTGCGACGAGCGATTTTTCGAAAAGCGAATTTTCCCATACCTGCAACACCGCAGCAAGACCCGCAGCGGAAAAGATTTCCATCACCGCACCGAGCGCGAGAATTTTACGGATGTCGTGGCTGTAGGCCGTCAGTCTGCGCTCATGCTGTTCGGTTTGCGATTGCATCCACTCGACTTGACTGATGGCAAAGCCCACAGGCAGCGTCCAGCCGTCGTCGGTGCGGCGCAACAATTCCTGATCGATCAATTGGGAGATGAGCCTTGCGGAGTTGGAGGTGCTGCCGCCGGTCGCCCCGTAGATTTGATCGATGTGGCCGCTGTCGAGGCCGGTAAAAAATTTGCCGACCGCGACATGAAATTTTTCGCGTGTGAGGCTCTGCAAGTGCAACCGTTCCGCTATCGGCAGCGGTTCAAGGGCGGCGAGGGCTTCGGGCAGCGGCTGTGCGGCAAGTCCGATCACCAGCATCAAGCCGGTGGTGTCGGTGATGACGACTGTTTTTACAAGCAGTTGCAGGAACAGACAGAACTCTTCATCAGCGGCGGCTTCGGGCGGAATGATGAGGGTGGCTGTGCCCGAAGCGCAAATTTCGAGAAGCGCGTTGCACAACGTATGCTGACGCATCGCGCTCATCGCTTCCGCCGTCCAAGTCGCAAAGGATTCGGATTGCGGCTCGATGAAGAGCGTGTTGAGGCGCTGAACGGTCTCCGCTTTAAGAACGTGCGAACGGATACAACACTGCGCGAGCGTTTGCCACACGCTCGCATCCTGCGCCGGCGCAAGGAGCATGGCGGTGCCTTGTTGCCGCTCGGCATAGCGGTAGATTTGACGCAACAACCGGCGCAGTCCGTTCTGCGGCTCGGCAACGAGCAGCCATACCGACGACTGTGAAGCCAATGCACGATGCGCGCGAACCAATTTTTGAAATTCATCCGTGCGGTCGAAGACGTCGCTGCCGAGAAAAAGATATTTCAGATCGTCGGTGCGGCTGACGAATTGTTCGGGAATCAATTTCTCCAGCGCGGCAAAGGCTTCGGCGGGATGCGTAAAGCGTTTGGCGGGTTCGAGATCAAGCAGTTTTTGCACGATGCCGGTAATGCCGGGTGGCACCAGCTCAAGCGATTCCAACGATTCAATAGAGGCGAGCGAAATTTGTTCCGTCATTTTGCGGCGCAGCAGCAGAGAGGCGTCTGAGACGCCGCCGAACGGATGACGGCCTGTAAGGGCTTCGAAGAGCATCACGCCTGCGGAATACAGATCGCTGCGGCTGTCGGGCACCGCGCCGGGCAGAAACAATTCCGGCGCGGCATAACTCAGCGTACCGAGCGCGATCGAAGCGTCATTTTCATTTTCCGCAGCCTCGTCATTTGTGCGGTATGCATCGCGGGTTTTGGCGATGCGTGCGCCGCCGAAGTCCAATACTTTTAAGTCAATGTCGCCACCGCTGCCATTGACAAATACATTGGCCGGTTTCAAGTCGCCGTGAATCACTTGCTGCGACGCGATGTAGGACAGCGTAGAAAAAAGTTTGGCGAACGCGCCGAGGATTACCGGATAGGGCGCCGGATGCGTCTGCCGCAGATGCAGTGCCCACCGGTCGAGCGGCGGCGACGTGAGAAAGTCAACGGCGATATAGGCTTTCCCATTCGGCGTCAGGCCGGAGCCGCAGAGACCGACGATGTTCGGGTGGCGCAAGCCTGCAAGAATATCCGCCTCCGAAAGCAGCGACTCCTGCGAGAGCCTGTCGGACGTCTTCAGCACTTTGATTGCGACTTCTTTTTGACGCTCGTCATCGTAGGCATGATAAACCGCGCTCGCCGCCGTCGCCGCAATCGGACGGACGCCGCGATACCGCGAGGGGAATTGCGGCAGCGAATCCGCGCTCGCCGTGCTAATGTGCTTGTCGTTCTGTTGTGTTGTAATCATCCGGCGGCTTGTATAGATAAGGCACGCAAAAGCAATTCAACTTAAACAAATCGCCAGAGAGTTGAGCCGGAGAATGCCGACTTTATCGGAAGGCAAAAGACTCTCAGGTTTTCTGTTTCTTTTTTCGCGCGGCGGGAAAAAGAATATTGTTGAGAATGAGCCGGTAGCCTGCGGAGTTTTTGTGCAGCGACAAATCCGTCGGCGGATCACCGATGTGATGCTGATAATCCTCCGGGTCGTGGCCGCCGTAAAAACAAAATTGTCCTTTGCCGAAATTGCCGTGCAAGTACTTGACTTCTTCCGTGCCTTTGCGTTCGCCCATCACCACCACGCTCGGCTTGATCAGCGATTTTCGGAACGCGGTCGTTTGTCCGTAGAAGCCCTGCACGAGCGGCGTGTGGCACTGCGTCAGCATTGAGGGTACGGGATCATATTTGGCACTGAACTCGAAGAGCGTGAAGAAATCATTTTCCTTGTCCGCCGCGATGCCGGAAGATTGGGCGTTGATGTCGATGTTGGATTTCGAATACTCGAATGGGTTGAAACTGATCGTGAAGTTTTCGAAGGCGAAGGTTTTGGTGAAGTCAAGCCGCTGTTGGGCGTTGGCGGTGATGCCGTCGCCGTCGAACTCCGCCGGGGCGATGTCGATGTTTTCAGCGGCGAGGGCGATGTCGTAACTGTCGGGCGCCGAACACATCGAAAACATAAAGCCGCCTTCACCGACGAAAAGTTTAATCGCCCGCGCGACGGCTTTTTTTTCGTCGCTCACTTTCGCAAAGCCTAATTTTTTCGCCATCTGTTCAGCGTCGCGTACTTGCTTTAAATACCACGGCGCGCTGCGAAAATTGGTAAAAAATTTACCGTATTGTCCCGTGAAATCTTCGTGGTGCAAATGCAGCCAATCGTAGTTTTTGAGTTTGCCGGTGAGCACTTCTTCGTCCCATATTTTATCGTAGGGCACTTCGGCGTAGGTGAGCACCAGCGTAACCGCATCATCCCACGGCACATTGGTCGGCGGCACATAGACGGCGACTTTCGGCGGTTTCTCCAGCGTCATCACATCCATGTTGTTATCATCGCGGGCGATGAGGGCTAAAATGTTTTGCCCGTCGCTTTCCGAAAGTGATTCGTAACTCACGCCGCGGACGTCCAATTCTTTGGCAATCGCGCCGGATGCATCCGTCATAAACGAGCCGCCGCGATAGTTGAGCAACCACTCGACCGTAACGCCGCGCTTCAAGCACCAGAACGCGACGCCGTAGGCTTTGAGGTGATCGGTTTGTTTTGAATCCATCGGTACGAGAATTTTCTGGGCAAAGGCATCCTGCGCGAACAGTGCCAAAAGTATGAACACCAAAAAAATTTTTATCACACTCACTTGTATTTTCAATTTTTTTATTTACAACGTTGAATCAACTCGGTTCGCGGAGCAGTCGCAAGCGTCTGCGGGCTTCGGCGGCGGAAAGACTTTTGGGATATTCGGCGAGCAGGCGTTCGTAGTAGTTCATCGCCTTCGGTTTGTCTTTGGTGAGCGTTTCAGAAAGTTCGCCCAAGCGGAAGAGCGATCGATCGGCGTGAAAACTTTTCGGATAGAGCGAAACGAGTTGCTCGTACGTTTTCATGGCCTCGGCGGGCGAAAGCGTTTCCTCCAGCATGGCTTTGCGGCTGAGGGCGTCATCGGCGAACGGCGACGCGGGAAATTCCTGCGCCACTTTTCCGAAGTCTTCAGCGGCTTTAGTCGGTTGCTTCGCCGCTTCTTGTTTCATCGCGCGGGTGAAGACGGTAAATGCCGGTAAGGCCGAAGGATTTTTCACCGTGTCCGAAAGGGCTTCGGTGAGCAGCAGTCGCAGCTCGATGGCGTCGTTGCCTGCGTCGCTCGTCAGTTCAATGGCGGAAAGGGTTTTCACCGCATCGATGAACCGAGATTGATAAAGTTCCAACCGGCCTTTGAGCAAAGTAGCCTCAGCGCGCAAGGCGGGCGTGAGCCGTTTGCTTTGAAGCAAGGTTTCGATCATGGCCGTTGCCGCCGCGAGATTTTCCTGTTCGATTAAAAATCCGGCCTCGATCAATTGCGCCGCTTGCGATTCCGCCGACGCCGGAAATTTCTGCCGGAGTTTTTCAACCGCCGTGCGGGCGGCGGGCGTGTTGCCAAGTATCTTGCTGTGAAGTTCCGCCGTTGCAAGCAACGCCTGCGCAAGTTCCGGTGCACTGCCGTAATTTTTTTCGTAGTCGGTATAGGCTGCGATGGCCAGCGATGCTTTCACGGTTCGCTCTTCCTTGCCTGCGGCGGCTTTCATTAGACTTCGTGATTCTTGATCGAGCGTGCGTGCATACCCCAACGACGCGCGTTGCACGTTGAACCGGTTCGGGCTTTGCGACATCACTTGCTTGAAGGCCGAAGCCGCGACTTTAAATTGCTTTTGCGAAAGCATCATCTGGGCGAAGTATAAAAGTTGTCCGCCCTGAGATTGCGTGCGTGCATCCAACGATTCGATTTCCTTGAATGCGCCCGCATAATCACCTTGCTCGATATAGAGAGACGACAGCAACTGCGAAATCAGCAGCCGCGCGTTGCCGTTGTAGGTTTCCTTCGCTCCGGCAATCGCCGAAACCGTTTGCTGAAGGATGTCCGGCTCGGACTTTGTAGCGTAACTGAGAATGGAAGATTGCACCGTACCGAAATCGGGAAACTCCTGCGCGAGCAACTTCAAAAATTCGCGCGTGGCTTCGGCGTACTTCGACTGGTAGAGATAAGCGTTGGCTTGTAGCCGCGCAAATAAAAATGGATTGTCAAACCGTTGCCGCGCGAGCCTGACAAACTTTTCGATGCGCTCGTATTGCTTGGCCTGATCGAGCGCGGTTACAATCGCATTGAAGACGGGAATCGTGCCTTGCTCGGCGCAGAGCCGCTCCAGCAGGTTATCGCCGCGGCTGATGTCTTCTTTGGCGTAGTAAGTTTGTGCAAGTTGGATTTTCAGCACGGCGTCTTTTGGCCGCTGCGAAGATTCGCGTTCGAGCAGCACGATGAGTTTATCGAACTGCCGCAGTTGAAACAGCGAAACACGAAGCCGGTCGAAGACCAGCGCGTTCGTTTCCTGCTGATGCAATTTCTCAAAAAGGACTGCGGCTTTTTCATAGTTGCCCGCCTGAAAAAAGGATTCGGCAATCTCGAAGTCGCCGCTTTGCGACTGCGCCGCCGCCGGAGCGAGCGACAGCAATATCGCGGTGAAGAGCAGCGCGAACACGCATCGCCCCATCAAAACTTCCCACCTCAAATGAGGCGGGGTGTCCGTAAGGACGGGGCGGTTGAACGCCAGCGGATTCTTCAAACCACTCCTGCACTCCTCCTTGAAACAAGGAGGGGCGTTTGTGATCGGACATGCCCTTAGGAAAAATTTCATCTGTTGCGTGATGTCAAAGCTCTGCATCTTACGACAAAGTTGGTCTCCGGTTTATCAAACCTGTTTTTGAATGTCGTATCTTCAGAAGCAAAAATCAAGTTTGAAAATTCAACAGGATTTATTTATGTCAGCCGCCGCTCCGTCCGTCAAGCATATCGTCATCATCGGCGGCGGCCCCGCGGGACTGACGGCGGCGATTGCGATCAAGTCCTCGCTTGCAGCGGCGCAGTTTGACGTAATGATTCTCGATCACAAACTTCCGTTTGAAAAGCCGTGCGGCGGCGGGATCACGGCTAAAACTTTGCACGCTTTTCCGTTCCTCACCGGCCTTCAACATCTCGCCGTTACGACCAATCAGTTCTCGTTTGAATCCGGCCACGGCCTTCGATGCGAGGTCGAATCGCTCGAAGCCTTGACGATTGTTTCGCGCAAAGATTTAGGCGCGTTCCTTTTGGAAAAAGCTCTCGCGCTCGGCGTGCGGCACTACAAGGAAAAAGCGATGCGGCTCGGCCACGACGGCAAGAAGGCGTTTGTCCAAACGGATCACGGTGCCCACGCGGCTGACGTGCTCATCGGTGCGGATGGCGCGCAGGGCGCGAGCCGCAGACTTTTCGGCGTGCGCTCGTTCGAAAAAAACCGCGCGGCGGGTTTGGGATTTTATGTTGAAGGCATCGCGGGCAGCAAAGCCGTCATCAAGTTCCTGCCGCGGAAACACGGCTATCTCTGGGTGTTTCCGCGACCCACACACGCTTCCGTCGGGTTCTTCGCGGTGGCGGGCGAAGTCTCGCGCGGCGAATGCGAACGGATCATCAAAACATATCTCGATGAACATTATCCGGGCGTTAAACTCGATCCGGCGAAAACTTATTCGGCCACGATTCCGCTCATCTTCGAATGGCACAAAGAACAATTCACCGGCACGGTGCATCAGACGCCGTTTGCGCTCGCGGGCGACGCGGCGGGCTTTGCCGATCCGATCACGGGCGAGGGCATCTACTATGCGTTCAAATCCGGCGCGATGCTCGCGGAAGCCATTTGTACCGGCGACATTTTAAAATACAAGCAGCGTTGCGAAGCGGAGATTATTCCCGAACTTCAAAAGTCAGCGCGGCTTTTTCCTAAATTTTACCGCACGCATTTTATCGACCTGATGGTGTTGCTCTCGCGCCGCAGCCGGTCGGTGCAGCGGGTGATGAGCGATTTGATTACCGGCACGCAAAGCTATCTGACGCTGAAGTCGCGGCTCAAATCGCTCGCGCCGAAAATTCTGCGGGAGATGCTCTTCGGCGGCTGACGATATTGGACACTGAGCGAACCGCGACCGTAAGGTCGGCACTAACAAACGGACATTAACCGCAATCAAACCTTGATGCGCTATGATTGTCGTGATCGATGATGAACCGAGCATTTTGGAAATGCTCAAAATCGCTTTCTCCCAACGCTTCGGCGATGCATATCAGATTGAAACCTTCAGCAACGGGGCTTCGGCGGTGCGGTTTATTCAAGGCCACAAAGGCCTCGTTGAAGTCTGTATCGTTGATTACGCGATGCCGGTGCAGAACGGCGATACGGTTGCGCGGCAAATCAAAAGCATCGATAAAAATATCTTTATGATTATGATGTCGGGCTTCGTCGATTTCCGCATCGCCGAACCGCTGCTCAAAGAGCGACTCATTTATCAGTTCTTCAACAAGCCCATCAATCTCGGTCGGCTCTGCGATGCGACGGACACCGCGATCCAACTTTACATGAAACGCCAAGCCCTTTGAGGTGTGTGATGAATGTTGCTTTTACGAAAATGTCCGGCGCGGGCAATGATTTTATTTTGATCGATAACCGCTCACTGGGATTGAAACTTGATCACTCCCGCGTCGCTGCGATGTGTCATCGGCACACCGGCATCGGCGCGGACGGCTTGCTGCTGCTGGGCCTGCCGTCCGGCAGTGGTTTTGATTTCACGATGACGTACTACAACGCCGACGGCAAGCCGGGTTCGATGTGCGGCAACGGCGGACGCTGCATCACCCGCTTCGCCGCCCTTCAAAACGGTAACGGCAAAACCCTATTTCGATTCGAAGCCGGCGGCGACGCTTACACCGCCCTGTTGCTTGACGATGGCCGCGTCGGGCTTCGGATGGCGGCACCGAAAAATTTTCGCAATGCCTTTACCGTCGCAGGCTATACCTGCTTCTACGCCGATACCGGCTCGCCGCACGCCGTCATCTTTGCGGATGATGTTAGCCGGATCGATGTGTATCACGAAGGCAAAAAAGTTCGGAACAGCACCGCCGATTTTCCCGAAGGCGCGAATGTGAACTTTGCCGAAGTGATCGCCTCCGATACCGTGCGATTGCGCACCTTCGAGCGCGGGGTCGAAGATGAAACGCTCGCGTGCGGTACGGGAGCGGTAGCGACCGCGCTCATCAGTTACCGGCAAGGCAAAGTAAAAACGAATCGGGTTAAACTTTTGGTGCAGAGCGGCGAAACATTGGAAGTTTCATTCACACCGGATTTGACGGACGTGGATTTGACCGGCAGTGCCTCCGTCGTCTTTACCGGCACAATCGATATTTAGTTTTTCACATCAGCAATCATGCGAACCAATCTCGTCATCACCGCAATTTTGAGCCGCAGGCTTATCAGTTTCCGGCTGATATTTTCAGGCCTCGTTGCAATTGCAGCGATTGATGCGTGCACCTCGTCATCGGTGCGCTACCGCGAATCTGCGGTCGCAACGCCGCAAACCAAACCGGACGCTAAACCGGCCATTAAACCGGTTGATCACACTTCATCTTCGTTAGCACCCCTGCCGGTTACAACCGTTGCGGGCGTCATAGAGACCGGCTATGCGACTTACTACAGCGATGAATTCAACGGACGCAAAACCGCCAGCGGTGAAATCTTTGATATGAACGCTTTGACGGCGGCACATCGCACCTTGCCTTTCGGCACGAAAGTTCGAATTACAAATCCGCGCAACGCCAAGAGCGTCATCGTGCGGATCAACGACCGGATGCCGGTGAACTCCAAGTCCGAACGCATCATCGATCTCTCGCTCGCTGCGGCCAAGTCGCTTGATTTGATTCGCATCGGCGTTGTGAAAGTCTCGCTTTCCATTGTTGAATAAGTGATGAACGCTGCGACGGATTTTTACCTCACCCTGCGGCAATCCGCTTCACACTCCGAAAAAATTTCAGGCTCAAAATTTCTCGCCGTGGCCTATCCGGTGGCGGATAAAGTTGAATCGCTTGTGCACCTTGACGCGCTGCGGAAGACATACTTCGATGCGACGCATGTCTGCTTCGCATATCGCGTCATCGGCGCCGAGCACGAGGATCAACTTTCACTCGGCCTTGGCAATGCGCCGGCGACGGGCGTCATTGAAAAGTTTTCCGACGACGGCGAACCTTCCGGCACGGCGGGCAAACCGGTTCTGAACGCGATCAAATCACGCGGACTTTGCAATGTGTTGGTGGCGGTTGTGCGGTATTTCGGCGGCACGAAGCTCGGCATCGGCGGTCTCGTGCGGGCTTACGGCGACGCTGCGGCGATGGCAATTGATAAAGCAGGCACAACGGAAGTTTTTCTAACCACGCAAATTGAACTGCGCTTCGATGCGCGGCTGACGGGCGCGGTGATGTACGCGCTCAAAAAGTTTTCGACGCGCATTGTGTCGCAAGGATTTGAGTTGCAGGGATCGGGGCACGACCGGCAAACTTTATCGCTCTGTGTACGTCTCGGCGAACAGGACAGGCTTCGCACCGCGCTCAACGAAGCCACGAACGCCCAAGTAAGCATCACGCCGGAACCCTGAACCCAAAAGCAAAACGGCGACGCAGATTCTGTTCTGCGCCGCCGTTAGTCATTTTCATGCTGCATTCTGCCGGGGTGACCGGTGTCCTGGCCGTGCCCGCTTACTTGAGCAACATCATTTTCTTGGTTTGCATTTTATCGCCCGCTTGCAACCGGTAAAGATAAACGCCGCTCGTCAGAGCGGAACTCACCTGCGCGGCATTGAACGGCACTTCATAACTGCCTGCATTTAATTTTCTGCTGAGTAATAAAGCCACCTCGCGCCCGCGAAGGTCATACACTTTGAGCGTAACCTGTTGCGCCGATGGAATTGAAAATGCAATTTTCGTCGCAGGGTTAAACGGGTTCGGATAGTTTTGTTCAAGCGTAAATGTTGACGCCGGTTTGCTTACCGGCTGCACCGCCGATGTCGCGGTCGCGTTGATAATACCTGACATGCTTACACCACCCGCGCCGCCGTGCTGCTGGCAGTAGAAACGGTGCTGACCCGCCGAAAGAATTTTCACTTTGAAAACTTTTCCGTTGTTTGATTCGGGATTGCCGGATCGCCACGTCGTTACCGCGCCCGTCGTCGAATCGGATTGCGTGTTGTGCGTACCGCTGCCGACCCACGTAAAAGCAACCGTATCACCGACGACGACATTGACGGATGTCGGCGTGAAAACAAAGTTGGTGAGTGTAACCGTAACCGTCGATTGGGCAACCGCATCGGTTTTGAATGTTGCGAATACGCCGAAGCAAAGTGCGGCGGCAAAAATGACTTTGTAATTATTTTTCATCAGGGTCTCCGTTTAAGTTTGAATTAAGTTTGAAAGGAAGCGTTCGTAAGCCGCGTGCAATTTAGGCACACGGCATGAAACCTTCGCATCGTTTTTTCACACCGCGTTTATAAGTCCAACTGTGCGTGCCGCTGCAAGAGCATTTCCAGCGTGCGTTTGGTGTCGCCGTTTTCCAAATGCGTGCGTGCCCGCACGATGCCTTGACTGATGTCATCGGCAAGTCCGGCCACATAGCACGCAATGCCTGCGGCGAACAAAGCGGCGTCGCGTTTGGCGTCGCCCGCCGTGCCGTCCAAGAGTTGCCACACGATCTGCGCGTTATCGTCTAAGCCGCCGCCCGCGAGGTCTTGAAGTTTCCACCGCCGCAGCCCGAAATCTTCCGGCACGAGTTTAAAGTTGTTGATCGCGCCGTCTTTAAGTTCCGAAACATATGTTACGCCGCAGACGCTCGCCTCATCCATCCCCACGCCTTCGTTCGTTTCCCCGTGCAGCACCACGCAATGCTCCGACTCAAGATCGCGCAATACTTTCGCAAAGATGCCCGTGAGGCCACGGTCATAGACGCCGACGACTTGCCGCTTGACTTCCGCGGGGTTCGTCAGCGGCCCGAGCATATTGAAAATCGTGCGCACGCCGAGTTCTCTGCGAACGCCCGCGACATATTTCATCGCTTTGTGATACTGCGGCGCGAAGAGAAACGTAAAGTGTGTTTCCTGCAACAACTGTTCGGCCAGAGCGGGCGAGACGGAAATTTTAAGCCCGATTTTTTCCAGCACATCCGCGCTGCCGCATTGACTGGAAACCGAACGGTTGCCGTGCTTGGCCACGCTCGCGCCCGCACTGACGGCGATGATCGCCGCCACAGTCGAGATGTTGAATGTGCCTGCCGCGTCGCCACCCGTGCCGCAAGTGTCAATCGTATTTTTATCGGGCAGCGTTACTTTTTCCGAAGCCGCCCGAATCGCTTTGACCGCGCCGATCACTTCATCCGCCGTTTCGCCCTTCAACCGCAACAGCACGAGCAACGACGCAAGCGATATGTCGGAGGCGTTGCCATGCATCACTTCGCCGACGACGCTTTCCGTTTCAGCAATGAGCAAATCCCTCCCCGAGAGCAAGGCGCGAACGGCTTCTTTGGTGGTCATGTCAATCCCTCTGTGCTTCCCTTTGGAAAGGGGAAATTGGTTAGATGCAAAAATGAAAAAGAGGAAAATGAAAACACGTTACCGCTTGCAAACAGTGCGGAGTTCGCTGACGAATACATCCAACTCAGCCGTGCTATTATAAAAGTGAGGCGAGACTCGAATCATGCCGCAGCGCGTGGCAACTTTGATCTTTTTTTCAAGCAACTGTTGAACCACCGCCTCCGGCCCTTCAACGTTTTTAATGGTTACAATGCCCGAACGGTTTTCGCGCGTGCAATTCAATAGCGGTTCGAAACCCGCCGCTTCAAGTTGCGACGATAGATAATCGGTGTTGCATAAAATTTTTTCGGCAATCACATCGCTGCCGAGTTCATCGAATACCTTAAAGGCTTCGTTGAGACCTACAAGGCCGATCCAATTCATCGTGCCGAGTTCAAAGCGTTTGGCGTCGTCAAGTAACTCCAGATTGTAGTCGAGCATGTTCCACGCATCCTTCACGCTCAGCCAGCCGACATACGCGGTATCAAGCCGCGCGAGCAAGTCGTCGGTGAGATAAATGACGGCATTGCCCATCGGCGACATCGCCCATTTGTGGCAACCGGCGGCGAGAAAATCGAAGCCCATCGCTTTGCAATCAATCGGCATCGCGCCCAAAGCCTGAATGGCATCGGTGGCAAGCAGCACGCCGCGGGCTTTGCAGAGCCGCGCAAGCAGCGCGAGGTCGGTGCGGTAGCCGGAAAGAAACTGGACGTAACTGACGGAGACGAGCTTGGTCTGCGGCGTGATGAGGCGTTCAATATCTTCAATCAAAATTTTTCCGTCCTCCGCGCGGACGAAATCAATCTCAACGCCGTGTTGCCGCAAATTCAAAAACGGATAGACGTTGCTCGGAAATTCCTCGTCGCCCAGAATGATGCGGTCGCCCGTTTTCCATCTCAAGCCTTGCGCCAAAATGTTGAGACCGTAACTCGTGTTGGGCACGAAGGCGAGGTTCTTTTCATCGCAGTTGATAAACCTGCTGACGAGCATTCGCGCCGAAGCAAGCGTCGGCATCAACACGGCTGCGTAATTTTCGATGTCGCCTTCGGAGCGGTCTTTTAGAAAGGCTTCAACCCCGCGCACGATGCGGGCGGAGAGCGGCGAGACGGCGGCATGGTTGAGATAAAGTTGATTGGCTACATGCGGCAATTCCGTACGGAAGGCTTCGGTTTTACGAATGATTTCTGCGGCGGGGGAAGGATTTTTCAGAGCGGCGAGCATCGGCATTAAAGTTTGCGGTAACTGGTGGCGACGGCTTTTTGACGCAGCATCCGTTTGACTTCTTTCCACGTGGCGGCGAAAAGATCGCTCGCGCGGTAGCGTTCCAGATCGTCAGCCCGGTGCCACAGGCTGTAGGTTGCGTAGGCATGCGGCTCCGAGAGGTCTTCAAGCAGTTCGACGGATGCGCAACCTTCAAAGGCTTTGATATGCGGCTCGACCTTGCGGTAAAGTGTTAAAAACTTTTCACTTTCTTCCGGCTTGAACGCCATCTGAACGATGCGAATAATCATTTGGACACCATGGAATGTTGCGGTCTGAATAAAAAACAATCCGCCGCGAAATCAAAGTCGTTTTTTATCTTCACCCGCAACGAAAAATATCAACCGGACTTTTTATATGATGCTTCGAACGGACGAATCAACCACGACTTTACTCACATCATCCAAACTTGCGTCGCTTCGAAAGAAGATGCAGGAGCAGACGCTTGATGCCATGATCATCACGCATTTGCCGAACATTCGCTGGCTCACAAATTTTTCCGGTTCGAACGCGGTACTGATTCTGACGGCGGAACAGTCGTGGCTCATCACCGACGGACGATACAGCGAGCAAGTCAAAACCGAAGTGGAGCACGCCGAACCGTTTATTACCAGCGATGGATACATCGAAGAATTAAGAGCCGGAAAGTTTCTGTCGCAGGGTTCATCATCCGTCAAGCCTTGCAGAACGGGCGTTCAGGGCGATAAACTTTCTTACACTGCATTTCAAGCGTTGAAGGAAGCCCTGCCCGGTGCGGAACTTGTGCCGCTCATCAGTTTCTGCGATGCGTTCATTGCGGTCAAAGATGCGGACGAACTTTCACGGATGAAGCAGGCCGTCGCCATCACCGATAAAGTTTTCGATAAACTTCTTGACATGATTTCGCCGGACGTTACAGAGCGCGAGGTCGCGGCGGAAATTTCTTATTGGAACAAACGTTTCGGCGGCGAAAAAGATGCGTTCGATCCGATTGTCGCAAGCGGCGAGCGCGGCGCGTTGCCGCACGCAAGACCCAGCAACGAGAAAATCCGAAACAATTCTTTGGTCGTGATTGACATGGGCTGCGTGGTCGGCGGCTACTGCTCTGATCAAACGCGCACGGTTGCGGTCGGGAAAATTTCGGATGAAGCGAAAAAGATTTACAACTTGGTGCTGGAGGCGCACTTGCTCGGCATCCGTTCTGCCAAACCGGAAATGACAGGCAAAGAACTGGACGGCATCGTGCGCGAGTTCTTCGCCGCGCACGGTTACGGCGAAGCGTTCGGCCATTCGCTCGGCCACAGCATTGGGATCGAAGTGCATCAATCGCCGATCATTGGCCGCAAAAGCGAAACAAATATTCCCGCGGGTAGCGTGATCACGATTGAACCCGGCCTTTATCTGGCGGGCAAGTTCGGCGTGCGGATTGAGGATATGGTGTATGTTACCAATGATGGCGCAACGCCCTTGCCTTCCGCACCGAAACAGTTGATTGAACTTTAAGCATTGCGGCAATGCTCGTCAATGTGATCACCGGTGAACGGTTTCGAACATTTGTGTTGCCGGTTGCGTCGGAAGATAAAGCCGCGCTGCGCAAAGGCTGGCGATTTGATTGGCTCAAAGAATCCAAAGTGCGGCCAGTCTATAAACTCACCACTTCCGAGAATCCGTATATTCTGCACGGCTTGGTTAGTTCTGAACCCGACGTCGGATTTATGTTTATGCACCTTGTTGAGCGAGCGGGATATGGTGATGGCGTTAGGTTGTATGACGGGATTCCGCAAAGTCTCGTTGCTTTTGTGTGTCAGCAATCTTTTGAATTTGGTTTCGAAGGTGTCGTGGCGTTTGACTCTAAAAGTCTGCTCTTCAGATACTATGAAAAAACGCTTCATGCCAAGCGGTTGGGAAATTCATCACGCATGATTGTCGATACTCAAACTGCATTTCATCTCATCAATGTTTGGTTATGAAGAAAGAAAGTGCTTCCGGTTTATGGTTTGACTACATACAGTCCAAGCCCCTTACTGAAAAGGATCGAAAGATGATTCAGGAATTTATTGCAAAGCAAAAAGCCGAGCGTATCGCCAAAGCCGCGAAACTGAAATCGCGCCGAAGCACCGCGACCGCCCGCACCAAGCCAGTCCCGAAAAAATCCGCCCGCGCCTGAGCCTTGAAAAAAAAGTCTACATCGTCTGCCCGTAAAAGCTTGCTGGACGCGGCGACCGAGGTGATGCACCGCGCCATCGCGCCGTATTCAAACTTTAAAGTCGGCGCGGCCTTGCGCACGAAGGCGGGGAAAATTTACACGGGGCACAACATCGAAAGTTCGTCGTACAGCCTGACGGTGTGCGCCGAGCGCGTAGCGATGTTCAAAGCTCTTTCAGAAGGCGAGCGCGTGTTCGATAGCATCGCCATCGTTGCGAGTTCCGGCGACCTTTGTCCGCCCTGCGGCGCGTGCCGCCAAGTGCTTTCCGACTTCGCCGAAAATCTTACCGTTGTTTTATCTGATGCGCACGGACACCATGAAACGCATTCACTCTCAAACCTTCTTCCGCTTTCATTCAGTGGCAAAAATCTCAAAACCGAAAATTCAAACGCTGACGCAAAGCGCGAAGGCCGCGTCAAAGCGGGTAAAGCCAAAGGCTAAAAAACTTCCGGCCCCGGCGCGAATGTCGTCGCTGCGGATGCTGCCGAAAGCCCGTCCGATTTTGATGCACGATTTGTTTGGCATGGGACAAATCGAAGTTATCGCAGGCTGTATGTTCAGCGGAAAAACCGAAGAGTTGATTCGAAGACTTCGCCGCGCGCAAATCGCCAAACAATCGGTAGCGATCTTCAAACCGATTGTCGATACCCGCTACAGCGATGCGGAAATTGTTTCGCACAGTGCACACCGAATTCCCTCGACGGTCGTTAAACATTCAAGCGACATTTTGAAACGCTCGAACGGCGCCGATGTCGTTGGGATCGATGAAGCGCAGTTTTTTGATGACGGGATTGTTGAAGTTTGCGAGTGCTTGGCCAACAGCGGCAAGCGCGTCGTCGTCGCCGGATTGGATTTGGATTACCGCGGCAAACCGTTCGGCCCGATGCCGCAGCTGCTCGCCGTGGCGGAGTATGTTACAAAGACGCTTGCAGTGTGTATGCAATCGGGACTTCCGGCCTCGCGCTCGCAGCGGCTCTCGAAGAGCAAAGCCCTTGTGGTGCTCGGTGAAAAAGACGTGTATGAAGCCCGCCACCGCGCGTATTTTGAACCGCCGAATGATGATGAGAACTGTTAAAAAAATTGAGGAGACGAAATGATGAAACGACTTGGTTTGATTTTGATTGTGCTGCTACTCGCCGCAACGGCGCACGCTCAAACCGGCACAATCGTTGGTCGTGTAATTGACAAAGAGACAAAAGAGCCGCTTACGGGAGCAAGAGTTTATGTAAAGGAAAAGCGGCTTGGCGCAACGGCAAATGTCAACGGTGATTTTAAGATTCTTCATGTTCCTACGGGCATCCATTCCCTTGGTGCATTTTATGTTGAGTTCTTCGACTCGACTGCTCATAACATTACAGTGCAATCCGATTCTTCCACGGAAGTCCTTTTCATGTTGCGAAGAAGCCACTACTCTGCTGATCCGGGCTGTGGCGAGCGTCCACTCATTGACAAAACACAGACGACCTCCGGCAGAATCTTTAATGAGTCGCACTACTTTTATCCTGTCGGGCGATAGTGCATACAAACAAAAAAGGCGGAATTGACTCCGCCTTTCTTTTTATCTGAACCTGTAATCCGAGTTTACGCTTTTTCTTCTTCCGGTTCTTCTTCCTCTTCGACTTCCGGCACGGAATCGGGATCAAGTTTGGCGGCCATCATCGCTTCCCGGACCTGTCCGTAGATGCGGTCGTACATCGCTT
>JACMJS010000217.1 GCA_014380515.1 Chlorobiales bacterium | reverse complement strand
TTTTTTCCCTCGAGCCACAAGTCTTTTCCGATTTGCGTGTAGGTATACTCGCCGCTCGTCAAGGCGCGATTGATGCGCAACCGGATTGCAGCATTGCCAAGCGTGCCAAGAAAAAAATTATCTACCGACTTCTCTTGCGCGATTGCAACACAGCAGAGCATCGTCATACACCCGAAAGCAAAAAGGACTTTGTTCACATCACTTCAATTATGATTTATCCGAACCGCATCGCTTCATGCACTTCTTGCATCGTGGCGGCGGCAACTTTGTTCGCTTTCGCTTCGCTGTCGGTTAGAATTTCTTTCACGAGTTCCGGTTTCGCGGCAAACTGTTCGCGCCGCTCCAGCATCGGGGTGAGAAAAGTTGACACACTGCCCGCGCACATTTTTTTGCAATCGACGCAGCCAAGCGCACCGCTGCGGCAACCGGCTTCGACTTCCATCGTCATCTCGGCAGTGCTGAACTTAGTGTGATAGTGATAGACCGTGCAGATGTCAGGATTGCCCGGATCGTTGCGGCGCACTTTGGCGGGATCGGTTACGGCGGTGCGCATCTTGGTCATCACGGCGTCCGGCGCGTCGGAAAGCAAGATGCTGTTGCCGAGCGACTTCGACATTTTGGCTTTGCCGTCAAGCCCCGTCAGGCGGGCGAACTTGGTCAGCTTCGGTTCGGGTTCGGGGAAAATTCTTGTGTTATTTGCTCCCGAAAAATGCAAGTTAAACTTGCGGGTGATTTCGCGCGTGATCTCCACATGCGGCAATTGATCTTCACCGATGGGTACAAGTTCGCCCTTGTACAGCAGAATATCCGCCGCCTGCAACACCGGATAGCCCAAGTGTCCGTAATGCACCGATTCGATGTCAAGATCGCGGACTTGATCTTTGACGCCCGGGTTGCGCTCGAGCCGCGCGGTGGTGATGAGCATCGAGAAAATTAAAAAGAGTTCGGCGTGCGCTTTCACTTGCGATTGCCGGAACATCGGACTGCGTTCGGGATCGATGCCCGCGGCGAGCCAATCGAGCACAGTGTCAATCGAGTTCTGATACAGTTCTCCAGTCTCCAAGTTCGTGGTGAGCGCGTGGTAATCCGCAATGAGGTGATAGTTTTGATAAACGAAGTTGCCCGGTAGCGTCTGTTCGTTTTGCAGCGCGACCCAATTTTCAAGTGCGCCGGTGTAATGGCCGAGATGCAGTTTGCCCGTCGGGCGCATACCGCTTAAAATAATTTTCGGGCGAGATGTGGATGCGTTCATTGCGGCGATTCGAAGTGTTAGACCTCACCTCGCCTCTCTCCTTACTAAGGAGAGGGTATCCGACAGGACAGGTGAGGTCAGTTGGCCGCCAATATACCGTGCCGCTTTGTGATGCAGCAATCCCGTATAGTGTTCCCAAATCGCACTGTTTGTTGGGCGGTGCAACGGGTTTTCGTTACCTTTGCACCAAAACTTTTTCTGCACCTGTTGCTTCTCACAAATGATCGTTATGAAATTCGGCGGCACGTCGGTTGAAGATGCCGCCGCCATGCGGCGCGTCGCCGAACTCGTCCGCAAAGAGCTTGACATTTCCCGCGAAAGCAACACCGCCGCACCCATGGTTGTCGTCAGTGCCTGCGCCGGTATCACCAACAAACTCATCAAACTCGCCCACGCCGCCGCATCGGGCAGCGAAGCCGAAGCAACCGCGCTGCTTACGGAAATCAAGTCGCACCACTTTAAAATTGTTGATGAACTGATTCACTCTGCGGAAAAAGCCGCAGAACTACGCACCAAACTTTCGAAATACTTCGGCGAAATTGAAAGCCTCATCAAAGGCGTGGATATTTTAGGCGAACTTACCGTCCGCTCGCTCGATACCTTTTCGGCTTACGGCGAACTATGTTCCTCACTTGCGCTCGCCGCAGTAATGAATGAATCCGGTATTCGAACGCAGTGGTGCGACGCCCGCCAAATCCTCGCCACCACCGATCGCTTCGGACACGCCGAACCGCTGTGGCCGGAAACGGAATCCAAACTTCGCTCGATTGTTCTGCCGCACTTGGAACAAGGCACGGTCGTGCTTTCGCAGGGCTTTATCGGCGCAACGCTGTCGGGAAAAACATCGACGCTCGGACGCGGCGGCTCGGATTATTCGGCGGCGATTTTCGGATCGATTCTCGGCGCGACGAAAATCCAAATCTGGACGGACGTCGACGGCGTGCTCACCACCGATCCGAAAATCGTGCCTGAAGCCAAACGTCTGCGCGTGATGACCTTCGGCGAAGCGGCGGAACTGGCGTACTTCGGCGCGAAGGTCCTGCATCCCTCGACGATTCATCCGGCGGTAACGAAAAATATTCCCGTCTATGTGCTCAACTCCAAGCGGCCTGAATCGGAAGGCACGTTGATTACGAACCACGTCGCCAGCCACGAAGGTTTGATTAAATCGATTGCATTTCGCCGCGCGCAAGTGATCATCAATATGAAGTCCACTTCGATGCTCGGCACGTTCGGATTTATGAAAGAAATTTTTCGAATCTTCGCCGATTGCGAAACGCCGGTCGATATGGTCTCGACGTCGGAGGTTTCCGTTTCCGTAACCATCGGTGAAACGAAATACCTTTCAAAAATTACCGAACATCTGCGCGAGATTTCCGAGGTGGATGTAGAGCAAGGCGTAGCACTGGTATGCGTCGTCGGCGATAATCTTCGGGCGGCCTCAGGTGTTGCGGCGCGGATTTTCAGCGCGATTCAGGGAATCAATGTGAAGATGATTTCGCAGGGCGCGTCGGAAATCAACGTCGGCTTTGCGATTGCGGAGGAAGATTTGGAAACGGCGGTGAGGCTGCTGCACCGTGAATTTTTCTCGGAAGTTTTAGAGCGCGAAATTTTTGCCTAAGTTTCCGGTAGTTCGGTTCCAAGTGAAGTTTGGAAGCATATTTTTTGCATCCCCTGCTTTTTCAATCAACCGGTATGTTTTTAAACATGAGAAAGTTCGGGGAGTTGCTCCTTGAAGAAGGCCACGCGACGAAGGATCAGGTCGAGCGAGCGCTCACCTATCAAACGCTCGGCGAATCGCTGTTGGGACGCATCCTGACGGACATGAAATTTATTTCGCTCGACGATAAACTGCGCATCCTCGCCTATCAGCAATTGCACCGCACGAAGAAATTCGGCGAATGCGCAGTTGAACTCAGCCTCATCACCGAATCACAATTTCAAAAAGCCTTTGAGTTTCAGCGCAAGCCGAAAGGGGCTATCGGTGAGTTGATGGTCGAACTCGGATTCATCACCCACGATCAGCGCGAGCGCGTCTTGCAACGCCAACAGGCTTGACACCTCTACGATAACCACAATGAACTATAAAGAATCAGGCGTGGACATTGACGCGGGCGAAGAAGTTGTTCGCCGCATCAAGCCCATCGTGCGCCAGAGTTTTACGAAAGGCGTCGTTTCAGACATCGGCGCGTTTGGCGCGTTTTATGAATTGGATACCGAAGGCTACAAGCGTCCGGTGCTCGTCAGTAGCGTCGATGGCGTCGGCACGAAATTGAAAGTCGCCGTAGCGATGCGGAAGTACGATACCGTCGGCCAATGCCTCGTCAATCACTGCACGAACGACATTCTCGTCTGCGGCGCAAAGCCGCTTTACTTTTTGGATTACTATGCGTGCGGCAAACTTGAACCGGACAACGCGGTGGATGTCATCACCGGCTTCGTCAAAGCGTGCAAGGAAAATGATTGTGCACTCATCGGCGGCGAGACGGCGGAAATGCCCGGCGTTTATGCGGCGGATGATTTCGATCTCGCAGGCACGATTGTCGGCATCGTTGAAAAGGAACGCATCTTAGACGGCAAGCAAATCGTCGCGGGTGATGTCCTCATCGGACTGCCATCGACGGGGCTGCACACCAACGGCTACTCACTCGCGCGAAAAGTGCTCGGTGATAAACTTCATGAGCATAGCGACGCGCTTGGCACAACGATTGGCGAAGCCCTTTTAAAAGTTCACCGCTCGTATCTGAAAGTGATTTACCCGATGCTTTCACAGTTTGAGATCAAAGGGCTTTCGCACATTACGGGCGGCGGCCTGACGGGCAACACGATGCGCGTTGTGCCGAAAGGCTTGCAACTGAAAGTGGATTGGCAAGCGTGGCCGGTGCCGCCGATTTTTGAAATGATCGTCCGCGAAGGCAATGTCCCAATTGAGGATGCACGGCGCACGCTCAACAT
>JACMJS010000216.1 GCA_014380515.1 Chlorobiales bacterium | reverse complement strand
TTTTTTCCCTCGAGCCACAAGTCTTTTCCGATTTGCGTGTAGGTATACTCGCCGCTCGTCAAGGCGCGATTGATGCGCAACCGGATTGCAGCATTGCCAAGCGTGCCAAGAAAAAAATTATCTACCGACTTCTCTTGCGCGGTTGCAGCACCGCAGAGCATCATCACGCATGCGAAAGCAAAAAGGATTTTGTTCACATCACTTCACTTAAGATTTATCCGAACCGCATCGCTTCATGCACTTCCTGCATCGTGGCGGCGGCAACTTTGTTCGCTTTCGCTTCGCTGTCGGTGAGAATTTCTTTCACGAGTTCCGGTTTCGCGGCAAACTGCTCGCGCCGCTCCAGCATCGGGGCGAGAAAAGTTGAAACACTGCCCGCGCACATTTTTTTGCAATCCACGCAGCCAAGCGCACCGCTGCGGCAACCCGCTTCGACTTCCATCGTCATCTCGGCAGTGCTGAACTTGGTGTGATAGTGATAGACCGTGCAGATTTCAGGATTGCCCGGATCGTTGCGGCGCACTTTAGCGGGATCAGTAACTGCGGTGCGCATCTTGGTCATTACAGAATCCGGCGCGTCGGAAAGTAAGATGCTGTTGCCGAGCGACTTCGACATTTTGGCTTTGCCGTCAAGCCCCGTCAGTCGGGCGAACTTGGTGAGCTTCGGTTCGGGTTCGGGGAAAATACTTGTGCCGTTCGCCTTTGGAAAATGCGAGTTAAACTTGCGGGCGATTTCGCGCGTGATTTCAACATGCGGCAACTGGTCTTCACCGATGGGTACGAGTTCGCCCTTATAAAGCAAAATATCCGCCGCCTGCAATACCGGATAGCCCAAGTGTCCGTAATGCACCGACTCGATGTCAAGATCGCGGACTTGATCCTTCACGCCCGGGTTGCGCTCCAGCCGCGCGGTGGTGATGAGCATCGAGAAAATCAAAAAGAGTTCGGCGTGCGCTTTCACTTGCGATTGCCGGAACATCGGACTGCGCGCGGGATCAATACCTGCGGCGAGCCAATCGAGCACGGTGTCAATAGAGTTTTGGTAGAGTTCTCCAGTCTCTAAGTTCGTGGTGAGCGCGTGGTAATCGGCGATGAGATGGTAGTTTTGATACGCGGCGTTGCCTGATGGCATGCGCTCATTTTGCAGCGCGACCCAGTTTTCGAGTGCGCCGGTGTAGTGGCCGAGATGCAGTTTGCCCGTCGGGCGCATACCGCTTAAAATAATTTTCGGGCGAGATGTAGGTTCGTTCATTGAGCAGATGAAAGTTTGGCCGCCAATATACCACGCCCCGCTTTGTTCATCGTGATTGCAATCCTTAGATTCATTCACACCTAAAACGCTTGGCCGAGATGAACATCACGATTGATATTCCCGACGATCTTTACAACCGGCTCACGCGCATCGCCGAAGCTCAAGATGTTTCCGTTGAAACTTTGGTTCTCCAAAATCTTGATGACGTCTTTTACCATGAATGGAAACAGCACTTCGTTCCGAATGCTTCGCGCGACGAAGCCATGGACATTCTTCGCAAACACGGCGAAGGCCGCGAACCCGAAGAGCGCGATCGTCTTTGAATTTCTTTAAGTAATGCCGCTTAACATTTTAATCTCCTCACGATGACTGATCTCCGCTGGGACGGCAAATACGACGCCGCTCATAAAAAAATTGCGCCGCTCAAACTCCCGCTCCAGTTCCAAACCGTTGAAGTCATCAGCGAATCTTCCGCCCAACGCCAAAAGAATCTCTTCGCGCCCAATCCCGCTAACCAAAAGCCGTGGCGCAACCGGTTGATCTGGGGCGATAAAAAATATGTGCTGCCCTCGCTCTTGCCGGAGTTCGCGGGGAAAATCAATCTCATCTACATCGATCCGCCCTTCGATACCGGCGCCGACTTTTCCTTCACCGCCCAAGTCGGCAATGGCAACGAATTTGAAAAAGCCCCCAACGCCGTCGAACTCAAAGCCTACCGCGATACGTGGGGACGCGGCCTCGATTCCTATCTCCACTGGTTCTATGAAACCGCCACCTTGCTCCGCGACTTGCTCCACGAAAACGGCAGCATCTACATTCACCTCGATTGGCACGTCGGCCACTACGCCAAAGTCATTCTCGACGAAATCTTCGGCTACGAAAATTTTAGAAATGAAATTATCGTACCTCGTCCCATCTCAAAAAATCTACAAACTCAATTCGAGACAATTAGCAGTTTGAGTTGGGGGCACGATATAATTTTGCTCTACTCGAAAAGTCTCAGCACAAAATACAAGCCTGTCTACAAACAGATGGAAACCACAAAACCAGAAGGCTATTGGCATCACTTCTGGAGTAATGCTGACAGGCCAACCATGCGATATGAATTGATTGGCGTTACACCACAAAATGGACAGTGGAAATACAACAAGGAAAGAGCGTTAAAAGCAGTTGAAAACTATAAGCAATATCTAAAACACGCTGATGGGAAAAGTCTCGTTGTTTACTGGGAAGAGACAGGAAAGGAATTAGAGTTCATTCGTTTGTCAAAGACTGGCAAAGTAGAGAATTGGTTTCCGCCTTCATCTGAAAAAATTGCTGATACATTATGGTCGGACATTCTTTCTTATGAAAATCAAAAACTCTATGCAACACAAAAACATGAAGAGTTGCTCACAAGAATTATTGAGATGAGCAGCAACGAAGGTGATTTGGTATTGGATTGTTTTTGCGGCAGCGGCACCACGGCGGCGGTCGCGGAGAAGCTCACGCGGAACTGGATCACCTGCGATCTCGGCAGATTTGCGATTCACACCGCGCGGAAGCGGCTCCTGCAGATTCCGAACGTGCGTCCGTTTGAAGTTTTGAACCTCGGCAAGTATGAGCGTCAGGCGTGGTTAGGCGGGTTCGGGGAAAGTGCGGCGGAAGCGGAATCGAAGTATCAGGCGTATTTAGAATTTATGATGGGGCTGTATGGCGGCGAGCGGCTCAAAGGATTGAGTTGGATTCACGGCCGGAAGCAAGGTCGATTAGTGCATATCGGCAGTGTAGATGCGCCGGTCAGTTTGGGCGATGTGCGGGCGGTGATTGCGGAGTTCAAGAAGTTGCGTGGCAGCGGCAAAGAAACCGCGCCGGAGAAGGCTGAGGTTGATCTTCTCGGTTGGGAGTTTGCCTTTGAGATCAACGAGATGGCGGGGCAGATGGCGGCGGAGATGGGCGTGAAGATTCGGACGTTCAAAATTCCGCGTGAGGTGTTGGAGCAGAAGGCCGTCGAGCAGGGCGATATTCAGTTCTTCGAACTGGCGGCGTTGGAAGTCGGCGTGAAGGTCACGAAGCAATCGGTGGAGTTAAGTTTAAAACATTTCAATGTGCCGCTGGATGAAGTGCCGATGGAGATTCAAAAGAGTGTGCGGGAATGGAGCGAGTGGATTGATTACTGGGCGGTGGATTGGGATTTCAAAGGCGATGCGTTCCACCCTGAGACGCAGTTTTACCGCACGAAGAAAGAGCGGAAGCTCGAGCGCACCGCAACGCACGATTACAACTCGAGTGTCGGCTCGTCAGGCTCGCCCGCAGGCGTGTATAAAGTTTTGATTAAAGTGATCGATATTTTGGGGAACGACACGACGAAACTCATCGAGGTCGAAATAAAATGAACGCGTAATGTTTTATCGAAGAAAAGTTATTCTTGCTTTACTGCAAGCATTTGGCGGTGAATTGGAAAAAATATCATTGCAAAAATTATTATTTCTTTTCGCTGTCAGGCAAGAAAAGCGTGTCTATGAATTTGTGCCTCATCACTACGGTTGTTACTCCTTTTCTGCCAAAGCCGATATGAAGGCGATGGTAGCAAGGGAATCGCTCACCGAAACGGATACACATGTTCAGAAAAAAGATAGGACGAATTTTATCGCGTTGCTGACAACTGCTGATAAGAAAATACTGATAGAAATCAAATCTCAACACGCTCGGAAGTCGCCGCAAGACTTGATGCGGCTGACTTATTTGGCATATCCGTATTACGCCGTTAAAAGCAAAAAAAGGGGAGAGATTTTAAACGCTGAAGAGCAAGCGGAAGTGGAGAAAGCCAAACCTGCAAACGGTCGGACGGTTCTTTACACAATCGGCTATGAAGGTGTTTCCTTGGAAGCATACTTGAACAAGTTGATTGTCAATGACGTCAAATTATTGGTTGATGTCCGCAACAACCCGCTGAGCATGAAATTCGGTTTTTCAAAAACGCAACTTCAAGGATACTGTGAGAAAGTTAATGTGGAGTATCTGCACATTCCCGAAGTTGGCATCGTCTCAAAGTTTCGTAAGGCATTGAGCACGAGTGCGGATTACGATCTTCTTTTCAACCGGTATCAGGCGACGACGCTACAAGAAACCGTTTCTCATCAGGAAAGAATTTTAAAAATACTGGAAGAAAAAAAGCGAATTGCTTTGACTTGTTTTGAAGCGAACATTAGTCAATGCCATCGCAAACATTTGGCTGAGAAAATCATGCAACTGCCAAACTGGAAGTATGAACTCAAACATATCTGATGCCCCTCACCAAGGTTTTAATTGCCGTCAAAACTTATCCGACGATTTCTACAAAGTATGAAGAATTGGTTTGCACGGCGGGCTTCCGTGAAGACGGGAGATGGATAAGAATTTATCCAGTTCGATTTCGTCAGAAGTCATTTGCCGAACAGTATCGCAAGTACGAGTGGATTGAGATTGATTTAGAGAAGAACACACAAGATTTTCGTCCTGAAAGTTATAGACCGCACTCTGTTGAGACGGAGATAAAAATTCTCGGTGAAATCAAACCGGATGGCGAGAGTTGGCAAGAGCGACGGGAAGTCGTCTTAAAAAAAGTTTACACGGATTTGACCGTACTGATTGATGAAGCAAAGGATAAGTCCATTTGTACATCGTTGGCCGTGTTCAAGCCCAAAGAGATATTGGCCGTTGAGGTGGAGGAAACAGAAAGAGAATGGAGCGAAGAAAAGTTAAACACGCTGAGACAATACAACATTTTTGAGACCGCTTCTACTGAAACGAAAGATCAGGTTGTTAGAAAGTTGCCCTATAAGTTTTCATACTCTTTTCTGGATGAAAGGAATCGCAGGGCAACCTTGATGATTGAAGATTGGGAGTTGGGACAACTCTATTGGAATTGCTTACGACGACACGAGGGCGACGAACACAAAGCCTGCCGTGATGTGCAGAACAAATACTTTGAGGACTTGGCAAAAACTAAAGACCTGTTCCTCTTCCTCGGCACAACGAAGCAGTATCATTATGTCGCACCTAATCCTTTTGTTATCGTCGGCACATTTCACCCGAAACATCCGAAACCTGAAACACAATTAGGTTTGTTTTAGCAACTGAAACGGAGGAAACAGCGATGAAATACAAACTGTATAAGGACATGGTGCTGCTCCAAGATGTCCCTGAACATGAATTGAAAGCGGGCGATGTGGTTACGCTGGTCGAGCATCACTTGCATCCGAAGGGCGGCGAGGACGGCTACAGCATCGAGGTCTTCAATTCGGTTGGCGATACGGTTGCGGTTACAACGGTTGCCGAATCGTGGCTTGCGCCTTTGACGGCGAACGATGTGCCGCACGTGCGCCGGTTGGAAACCATCAAGTAACCGGTCATGTGAGAGAATCGTGTTTTCAAGTAAAGCAAAAGAGATTGAGATAGAGACCGATAACCGGATTCAAAGTTGATGGATTACTGCTTGGCGGTACGAAACGCATCCGCGCATCCGACAGCGTTCAGTGCGACGCCGAAAATTTTGGAAGTTTTTGCCCGCGGAATTGAACAGGCTGTTTTCAACAATGCCAAAATGAAAATTACCGTTGCGCCATAGCGCAGTGATGCAAAACATGTTTTGAAATCTTAAAAATTTGGGCAACCACGCAACGAAGCTTTTGGAAGTAGAAATAAAATAGAGGGATCATACAATGCTCGCGAAAATTCACATCACTGGGTACAAAAGCCTGCGAGATGCGACGGTGCGGTTAAGTCCGCTCACGGTGTTTCTCGGCAAAAACAATGTGGGCAAAAGTAATTTGTTTGATGCCTTGCGGCTTGTGAGCAACTTGGCAAAGATGCCGGTCATATCGGCGTTTGC
>JACMJS010000215.1 GCA_014380515.1 Chlorobiales bacterium | reverse complement strand
GTGGATAAATACCGACCCGATCAGATCAGCCCCGTGAAAAATTTTTTCCTGTGCGGCGATTACACCGATCAAAAGTATTTGGCATCAATGGAAGGCGCGGCGCTCAGCGGCAAGCAAGTCGCCGAAAAAGTAGAACTGAAATTGGGCAAGCCGAAAGCGGTTGAACTGGCGTGATGAACGGGCAAAGATGAATGAAACCGTTACACTATTGCAGGCCGACTGGCCAGCAAGAACTTGAACTGATTCGCCAAAGTGCATTCGCAAAATTCCCGCCGCGCTTGCCGGAGCAGCCGATTTTTTATCCGGTGCTTAACGAATTGTATGCTGTGCAAATTGCGCGGGATTGGAATGCCAAGCACAACACGCCGAAGCGTGGTTATGTTACCCGCTTTGCAGTGAACGCGAATTACTTGCGGCTGTATGAAGTAAAGACGGTCGGCGCATCAATGCACAAAGAGTATTGGATTCCGGCGGAAGCGTTGGATGAATTCAATCGCAACATCGTTGGTAAAATCGAAGTTACTCACGAGTTTAGCGGAGAAATTAAATCGTAAGTGAAAGAGGTGAGACAATGGTTTTAACGCGGCATAAATTCACGGCAGATGAGTATGAGGTGATAAGTGCGTCCGGCATTTTCAAAGAGGACGATCATATAGAATTAATCGACGGGGAGATTATCGAGATGAGTCCGATTGGCATTCGACATATGTCGTGTGTGAACCGCTTGACCAACATTCTGAAGCGAAAGGTGGGTGAGACGGCAATCGTGAGCGTTCAGAATCCGATCCGGCTCGGCGCACATTCTGAACCTGAACCGGACATCGTGCTCCTGCGCCCGAAAGAAAATTTCTACGCGGATGCTTACCCGACACTGCACGATATTTTTCTCGTCATTGAAGTGGCCGATACTTCGGCGGCCTACGACCGCGAGGTCAAGTTGCCGATGTATGCAGAAGCTGGAATCATCGAAGTGTGGCTTGTGAATCTCAACGATGAAGCAATTGAAGTGTGCCGCGAACCGCGAAACGGATTTTACGAGCAGCGTCAAGTGATGCGGCACGGCGAAACGCTTTCGTTGCTATCGCTCACCCTGACGATGGAGATGAAAGAAATACTCGGATAAAATGATTTTCATTTTTTCGTCAAAGCGTTCTACCTTTCAGCCGCGCAAACATCTTTCATCAAACCGCAGACCATACATGCAGATTCACAATTCATACACCGCCGAAAGCGAGCACGGTGAAAAAATCGATTTACAAAAACTTCGCGCCGTGATGGCGCAGTTCAAACTCAAGCACAACGCCGTTGCGATCACCTATTGCAAAGACGAGCCGCCCGCAGGCTACGAGCCGATTGACGACGTGCCTTGCGCCATCGTGCACCACGCCGACACTGGCAAGAAAGTGTATGTGAATAAGGAGCACCACGATTGCCTCGTCGGGTTATATCATCTCGGCATGTTGGAAGAAGCGTCGGCATATATCACCGACGGAATTTATATGACGGATGTTCAGCAGTTCTACACTGAAGACGCCGCACGGATGAACAAGCACAACACGGTCAACTTGCCCAAAGGTGAATTTAAAACCATCGCCGCTGCGCCGATTGATTTGGTGGAAGATGAAAGTTTGGTGCACTCCGTCATCGTGATCTGCGAGCCGCAATACGCGATGATCCTCGCCGGTTCCGCCTCGACGCGCATCGGAAAATTTCCGACCGGCGAACTCGGCGCGAGCGCGTGTTCGTCGCTCTTCAGCGTGCCCTACTTGGAGAACAACAGTACCTTCGTCATCGGCGACGGCGGCGGACGAATGCACAACAAAGTTACCAACGGCGAAATGTTTGCCGTCATCCCGCGCGATCAAATCAAGTATCTCTTTGAAGTCGCCGATAGTTTCAAGATCACGCCCGGCGAGATGCGCAAAAAAATTCGCCCGTCATATGCCGATGAGGGCGGATACAAAGTTCCGAAAGGTCAGCCGCCGCCGCAAGCAACCGCATGATGCGGCGCGGGTGATCGCCCTCGTCGTTGCCGGAATTTTGTAAGAGTGCAGAGAAGGTTGTAAATTTCTCGCAAGCAAAAATCAGCTACAAGTCAGTCCGCGAAACCGGGCTGACTTTTATTTTTGGCGCGTCGTCTCTGAGATGAACATTTGTTTTCATAATGCTCGCCTCAGACACGATGCCCGCATTGCCGCAGTCATCTCTGCGGTGCATTTGAAAACCTCAAACCGGAAACTGTTATGACCGAAGGAACTTACCTGACCCGCGACGGCTACAACCGCCTCAAAGACGAACTCAACCACTTGAAGAGCGTCAAGCGCGATGAAGTGCTGGAAAAAATTTCCGAAGCCCGCGCCCACGGCGACCTCTCCGAGAACGCCGAATATGAAGCGGCCAAGGAAGAGCAGAACCAAGTTGAAATTAAAATCAGCACGCTCGAACGCACGCTTTCAGCCGCCACGATCCTCGATGAAAAACAAGTCCGCACCGATAAGGCGTACATTCTCACGACGGTCGTCCTGAAGAATCTCGATAGCGGCAAGAAAATTGAATACACGCTCGTCTCCGCTGAAGAAGCCGACAGCGATCTCGGAAAAATTTCCGTCAAGTCGCCCGTCGGCAAAGGTTTGCTCGGCAGGGTCGTCGGCGATAAAGTCGATATCAAAGTGCCCGCGGGACTATTGAAATTCGAAGTGCTCGAAATTAAATTAAAGTAAATCTCGCGCTGCTTTCTACAAGTGAAACTTGCACACCAAACGCATCCGCACTGAACACACATTTCATCAACGATGGGCAAACGGCAAATTCATATTCTTCCCAAAGATATTGCGGCAAACAAACTCTTCGTCGATAAAGCCGAAGACCCAACGCCGCTCGTCGGGCAAGAAGTCAATATCCATATGACCAACTTGACCGTCTGGCACGGCTATATCACCGGCATCACCGATGCCGAAGTGCTGTTCAAAGACCCGCGCCTCAAAAAGCACACGCTTAAAATTTCCGACATCAAGAAACTGTATGCCGATGTCGTTACCGACCGCTGAGGCTGTCATCGAAGTCGCCCGCGAATTTTAAAGTACATGCGTAAAAAGATCGTCGCCGGAAACTGGAAGATGAACAACGGCGTCGCAGCTTCGATTGCGCTTGCGTCGGACATCGTACGGCGGCTTGGTGCATCGCCATCCGAATGCGAGGTCGTGCTTGCGCCGGTGTTCATCGCGCTGGAAAGCGTTGCCGAAATCATCAAGCACACGGCTTTGGAACTCGCCGCACAGAACTGCCACGCCGAACCCGACGGGGCTTACACCGGCGAAATCTCCGCGCGAATGCTCCGCGAACTGGGTTGCCGCTATGTGATCACCGGACATTCGGAGCGGCGGCAATACTTCGGCGAAACGAACGGGTCGGTCAATCAAAAAGTCAAGCGTGTGCTGGCCGAATCGCTCCGGCCAATTTTCTGCGTCGGCGAAACGCTCGCCGACCGCGAGTTGGGTATTGCCGAAGACATCATCGGCGAGCAACTCGGCGAAGGGCTTGAAGGACTCACAGCGGATGATGCCGCGCAGCTCGTCGTGGCATATGAACCGGTGTGGGCGATTGGCACGGGCAGAACCGCGTCGCCGGAGCAAGCCGAACAAATGCACGCCTTCATCCGGCGTCGACTTGCGGCAATGTACATGCTGCCCGTCGCTGAAATGATTCCGATTCTATACGGCGGGAGTGTGAAAGCGGTAAATGCAAAAATTTTATTTTCAATGCCGAACATCGACGGCGGGCTTATCGGCGGAGCGAGTCTCAACGCTGAAGAGTTTGCAGAAATCATCCGCAGCATTTGAAGCCCCGGGAAAAGCCGCACACGATGCGGCTTTGTGATTTAACCGCGCAACGGCGACAAGAAACCCCGAAAAACTTTTACACCCTTTTACAAAGCCTTGCCTGTGTTCAACACGTTAAACTTTGATACGGGCGGCGGCGTTACCACCGCATCCGCACTTCATTTCAAACAAGCATTTTCACGATGACTGTCTCAACATATTTTTATTTTTCGCGCCGCATGTTTTCCGCCGTCGTTGCAACCTTGTCGCTCGCGGCTTTTACGGTAATCTCCGGCTGCGATCAACCCGCCGTCGCCCCGCCGGAGCCGACTTCCGGTAACGTCCGCTTCATTCACACGGCGGCGAGTGCGGGCATTTTAGATTTTACCGTACTCAGCGGCGGCTTGTACGTCGACGTATTTTTCGGCACAACTTACGGCCAACAATTCAGCGCGCTCTTTAGCACCGGCAGCCGGAACTTTCGGGTGTATCTGCCCAGCTCCCTAACGACATGGATCGCGGAAGCGGTTTTGAACATCGAGGAAAACAAGCGATACACGTTGCTGGCCACCGATCAAGACGCTGCTGTAAGTCCTACACTCTTCATCACAACCGATACACTCGCCAAGCCGCTCACGGGCAAGGTGTTCGTCCGGTTCATTCATGCCTCGGCGGATGCTCCGGCGATGAACATTTTAAAAACGGATGGCTCACCCGTCATCTCAAATCTCAACCGGTTGGAAGCGCGCGAATACGTCACGCTCGATGCCGGAACTTACACGTTCAAAGCGACCGATACGGCCTCGGCTACGCTGCTGACATTTAACCCTTACACGTTTCTTTCGGGATACATTTACACAGTGGTGCTGTCGGGCACGACGGGAAGTTTTTCATATTCCGCGCTCAATGCCGCCGTTTATATCGAACGCGGCCTCGAATAAATCAGAATGGTAAAGTTGAACTTTAACAAATACATAAACACAACTTCTATGAAAACGATGCAAACTTCAATGCGGATTTTATTTTTGGCGACGCTGCTTTTCGCTGCGAGCGCCACAACAAGCTCGCCCGCGATGGCGCAAGGCACGCCCGCGCAACGCACGGAAATGTTGATGCAAGTAATGAAAGATAAACTGACATTGACGGCGGATCAGGAAACGCAAATCCGCGCCGTCCTGACCGCATCACAGGAACAGGCGATGAAAGACCGCGACGCCGCCGCCGGAGACCGGACGAAAATGATGACGCTCGCGCAGGAGCGGATGCAGAAAACCGATGCCCAAATCAGCGCGGTGCTTACGGACGAACAACGCAAAAAATACGAACCGCTGCAAGCCGAAATGCGCCGCCGCTCGCGCGAACGCATGATGCAAAGACCGAACGGACAAAATTAAACTCCTTCTCCAGATCATTAAACTGCATTCACACGTCATTCCGGCTTGTCCGGAATCCCTCTTTTAGAAAGGAAGGATTCCGGACAAGCCGGAATGACACAAGTATAAGAAGGCATCACAAAAAGAGTTTCGCAGCATTACCGTGTTACGCTGGTGTAATCGGCGGGCACGGCGAAAAGCGATTTGGAAAGTTTTTGTTTGCGGACTTTCAAAAGTTCCGCCGTCAATTGTCCGCTCGCCGCGCGGCTGATTAACTTGACGGGAAATCCGCCAACGCCTTCCGATTTCATCGCTGCGATGAACCGTTCATCAATCCCGCCAAGCGGCCCCGCCGATGCCAAACGTTCGAACGCACTCGTATCCGCAACCGCTGTCGATGTCCATAATTCCATGTCCGCCCCGACACTTTTTCTACCGCTCTGAACGGTGAAATGTTCGCACACATACAGGCCGATTTTTTCTTTGCCCAACTTCTCGATTTTGTAAACCGCCGTTGCATTGAGCGCGCCGAGTGAGCGGCGGGCTGCACCGAGATCAGTTGCACTATACGTGTTTGAACCGTGCATCAGACTGTATGCGAGGCTATCGTTCGGCAGTGAAAGGAAAGAAACATTCAGCTCGTCTTTGCCTTTCAAATCGAGCCGCGTGCCAAGCGGCGAGAGCGAAAGCGTCATAACGCCGGTGAAGCGCGGCGAAGTTATTTTTAAATCGATTACGCCTTCAAAGGATGCGGACGGGGAGCGGGTTTGCCGCGTGGTTGGTGGAACGCAAAGAAGGATCAGCAGAAACGTGCGTGCAAGATGTATCATCATCAAAAAAGAAAAAACCAAAGGAAGTAATCACTGATTAAAATCATGGCGGACGACACGACGAAACTGCG
>JACMJS010000214.1 GCA_014380515.1 Chlorobiales bacterium | reverse complement strand
GCTTTGTAATCCAACTGAATGCCGACATGCTTGTTGGCGTTGTTGTCATAGAAACCGCCGTAACTGTTCATCACCAAAAACTGTCCCGAAAACTGATCGCTGAACTGATACGACAGTTTCGCGCCGCCTTGGCCGAACGGTTCAAAATTAGTCGTCAAAGCCAGCGATGACATAAAGTTGTCTTTGGGAAAGAACCCTTCGGCGCCGATGTGGGTGAGAAAGAACCCGGCATCGAGCCAGAGTTTATCGGCGAGCATGAATCCGGCATTGGCTTCTTGGATGTAATTGGCCGAAGGATTGTTGCCGCCACTCCATTGGCGGGTAACATCGCCGAATTGTAAAGTGGCTTTGGCACGCACATTGGAAGTGCTGTAAGCGGCAGAAATCTGGGCGATGTCGAGGCTGACTTGTTCTTTTTGCGGGGCGATGAAACTGAACTGACGGAAATCGGTTTGGTTCGGGCGTTTGTCGTTGTCCCAAGCGTAATACGCCCCCACATACCCGCTGATCACGAGCGGCGAGGGCGAAACCGCCGCCGCGACAGGCGTTGGTTCAACCGGCGTCTGTGTAAAACCGGAAGATGAAAATACAAGTGTCATTAACATGCAAGAGAGGGCGGAAGCAAACAGTTGACCTGTTTTCATTTTTGGACGATGGTTTAAGTTTTTTCAATGCGAAAAATCATGGTTGGACGCCGCAGTTCCGGCATTCAATCAAGAGCTAAGAATTCGGCAGAGAGCGACATGGGCATCCAAGCGTTCGCGGCAAATTCACTTTGCTTAAATGGTGATCGGGAAAGGTGATGACAGGGCGGATAAGTTTTGTTTGATGGCGGCACAAAAGTAACACAAGCGGAAGGATGTTCCAAAGCCTTTGCGATTTTCGAGGGCGGCGGCTTTCAAGGGCTACCGTTTGGCAGCGATTCGCAAAGCGCGGTGGCTAGAATTTATTCCAGCTCGTTGATCTTGCGGCTCGTGAGTGCTTGTTGAACGGCGGCGTCCATAATGAGGGCGGCGAAGTTCGCTGTCGCCGCCGCGACTTTTTCGGTCAGGCTCGTGATGGCTTTTCGATCTTCGGCGGCGAGCGATAATTTCAAAGCGGCCATTGCATTTTGGATCTCGGTTCGTTCGGCGGCATCGAGCGTTTCGAAAATAGCGCGGCTTTCGCGGCGGGCTTTTTCGGCGGCGGCTAAAACGCTTTGTCCCTCGACGCGGGCTTCGATCAGCATTCGCGCTTCCACATCCGCTTTCGCGTTCGTAAACCCCGAAAGCAGCATCGCCTCGACTTCTTCATCTTTGAGGCCGTATGTCGGATTGATTTTTTTCATGTCTTCTTTGCCCGTCCGCTGATCCTTCGCGCCGACGGAAAGTACGCCGTCCGCATCCAAACCAAAGGTTACGAGCACGCGCGGCAAACCCGCAGGCGAGGGCGGCAACGGGCCTAAGGTGAACTTGGCCAGACTGCGGTTGTCTTTCACTAACTCACGCTCGCCCTGAAGCACGTGAATATCAATGCCGGTTTGGTCATCGACCGACGTTGTAAATTCCTGCGCGACTCTGATCGGAATTTTCGTATTGCGCGGAATGATCGCCGTCATCACGCCGCCTGCGGTTTCGATACCGAGCGAGAGCGGCGTTACATCGAGCAGAAGCACGTCGTTTGTATCGCCGGAGAGCACGCCCGCCTGCACGGCGGCACCCAGCGCAACGACTTCATCGGGATTGAGTTCATCAAATGGTTTTTTGCCGCCGAAAATTTTCGATACGTAGTCTTTCACAAACGGCGTTCGCGTCGAGCCGCCGACAAGCACGACGGCATTTAATTGCGCCGCCTGTAATCCCGCGTCCCGCAAGGCGTTCAGGCAAGGTCGCTTGGTGCGTTCGACCACCGGCGCGATGATGCGTTCAAATTCATCCCGTTCCAACACGCGCGAAAATAATTTTCCATCCAACGTCAATTCGATTTTTGCGGCGGCGGTAGTGGTTAAAGTTTTCTTTGCGTCTTCGGCGGCGATGCGCAGGGTTTGTTTGTGTTCATCGCTTGTATAAACATCGACGTCCAGTTGCGTTTTAATTTCCGCGGCCAGCATTGCGGAAACCGCCTGATCGACATCATCGCCGCCCAAGTGCGTGTCGCCATTGGTGGCGAGGACTTCAAAGACACCCTGTTCCAACTTTAAAATTGAGATATCGAACGTGCCGCCGCCGAGATCATAGACCGCAACCGTACCGTCTTTGGTTTTATCCAGACCGTAGGCCAGCGCGGCGGCGGTCGGTTCATTGACGATGCGTAAGACTTCCAACCCCGCTAGTTTTCCTGCGTCTTTCGTCGCTTGACGCTGCGCGTCGTTGAAGTAGGCGGGCACGGTGATGACGGCCTGCGAGACCGGCTCTTCGAAATAATCATCCGCCCACTTTTTCAATTCGCGCAGGATCATCGCGGAAATTTCAACCGGCGTAAAACGGCGGGTTTCATGGCCGTTGGAAACCATGATGTTGCAAATATGTTCGGAAGCCTGTGCATCGATTTCATAGCCGAGATAGTTTAAATCCGCAGCGACGTCCGCGAAGCCTTTGCCCATCAGGCGTTTGACGGAATAAATGACGCGCGACGGTTCAACGGAAAGAAAAGTTTTGGCCGCCGAACCCACGACGGCGTTGAAGTCATCGTCGAAATAAACGACCGAAGGCAGGATGCGTTCTTTGGAATGTTTGTTCGCAATGACGGCGGGCTTTTCGCCGTGCATATACGCGACGAGGCTGTTGGTCGTGCCGAGATCAATGCCGATGATGCGATCTTTTTTAATCGTGCCGGTGCGGATGTCGATGGGAAGGGTTGGCATACTGAAAATCTGGATGACGGTTGAAAAGGCTTCGGCTGCAAATGTATCACACAACCGGCAATCGCACGTGAAGGAGCATCAATAAAAAAAGATCGTGCAATCCCGGGTAAAGGATCAGGAAAAATAATGATTGACAGTTTTGAGCGTTTTGATCTGAATCGGGATTGCTATTTGCATCGAAGAATCAGGAAATTAAATGACAACGGCATAGCGAAAACCGTGAAGGACGGACGAATTTTGTGCGGCACTGCTATTGGAAGTAGTGAGGAAACAGGCTATCTTTGAAATCCTATTCCAAAAGTAATGTGCGGAATCGGGTTAAAAAGTGCAAATTTAGCAAAAAGCACCCGTAGCTCAACTGGATAGAGCATCTGACTACGAATCAGAAGGTTTGGGGTTCGAATCCCTACGGGTGCACATCAACCTTGAGGAGTGGCCAAATGGTAAGGCTCCTGACTCTGGATCAGGTAATTGTAGGTTCGAGTCCTACCTCCTCAGCATAACTCCAAGAAAAAACGCAACTTACATGGGTTGCGTTTTTCGTTTCAAACCCTGCTGCGCGCCTCGCGCCTGAAGTTCAACGATAAATGAAGCACTACTCAAGGGTGGGTTCAGCAGTCTTGAAGAAGCGAAGCTAAAAGTGTTTGAGTTTATTGAAGTGTATTATAATCGGGGGCGGAAGCATTCGGCGTTGGGCTACCAAAGTCCGGCACAGTTTGAAGCCAATTTTCATCACAATCTTAACCAATAACAAGCGACAATACTGTCAACCTAAACCGTACCACCTCAGATGAAGCGGGAGCACAAACCCGCACCGGCGATGAAGCGCGTAGGCCGACGGATTTACTATCGCGGTTCAGCGGTGAAAAGTATTATTGACAATGCTTGAGCGGTCGAAGTTTTTTAGGACAAGGACGAACAGAGCGATAACGGATTCAAAAGTAAAGTGATGCTCAAGGAAGAAGTTTTGCAGTATCTCATATGGCTCGATGGTGATCATTTGCCGATTTGAATTTTAGTTTCTACTTTGGCGGGTCAAAAACAATGCTCAACAAAATCGCCCTACCCTGATGCTGACGACGCCTCGTCAGAGAACTTCATTTGCTGCACGGCGAAAGATGCCTTGTGCGGCTTTTTTTATTTCCTTCATTTTACCCTGCCTCATTTTTTCCTGTCAAGAAAAAGCGGCATTGCCTCAATCGCCGCGCCCCAGATTTTTCATTTCCGAACCGCTGCCGAACCGCGCGGATGGCAAGGCCCTTATCGATAGCAACTGCACCGGCTTTTTCAAAAGGCACTTCGATCCGCGAAGGCTTTCGGCGGAGCATTTTACGGCGGAAGATTTGAAGCGACAGACGGGATTAGACTGGAAGGCATTGGAGAGCCGCGATTCGGTGATTGAATTTCACCGGATGTTTGGCGACAACAAAAATAAGGTTGTGTATGTCGCGGAAATTATTGTGAGTGATCGTGCGGAAAAACGTGTGATGTCTATTGGGTCGGACGACGGGTTTTCGTTGTGGGTCAATGGCGATTCGGTTGCGAGCGTTCATAAAGGGCGAAGCATCGAACCGAATGCGGATTTGATTCCGGTGATGCTGCGTCAAGGAAAAAATGTGGTGCTCTACAAAGTCGATCAAGGCGATGAGAACTGGGGATTGTACCATCTGCTGCTTTCGAATGCAGACTTGAACGCAGTGCTGAGAATGAAAGCCGGTGAGTTGTATTCAGATATGGCCGAATCGTACATCTTGCCGGACACCGCGACCGCATTGCCGTTGCGGGCGGATGCACGTCGTCAGGTGGATTCGTTGCACCGCATATCGCTGAGGTGGAAATCATTGATGAGCACCGAACGGATGAATGATGCTGCGCCGCACGCTTCGGCGCGTTCTTCGGCAAAGATGACACAGCCGGTGGCAACATCATTGCAACATCTATCGTGGCGGGCGTGGGAATTGCCGAGAGAAATAAAGTTGCCGGTGAGCTTCAACGGCCTCGCTGTGCTGGAGACGACGGTATCGGATGAACATGGCCATGAATGTTACCGCGAGGATGTACCGGTGTTTGATGCGAAGACGGCGTTGGTGTTGGCGAAAGAACTGACGAAAGTTGCGCAGCCACCACAAACAGCCGCATCAAAAAAAGGTGATCCGATGCTCGTTGCGCGAAGAGCGGCAGTCGTTGAACTTTTTGCGTTGAAGCCGGACACGCTCGTCAAAACATATTCGACGCGGATGAAAGCGCATGCCCTTGCGGACTTGTATCGATACACACGCGGCACACCTGCTGCCCTATCATCGTTTTCAGGGCCGCAGGTTTGGGGATACCGGAATGCGAAGGACAGCGTTTGCATGTTTCGCGTGTTTGTTCCGGTACGCCTCAAAGATGCACCGAAAGATTCACGGATAAATTCGGCGGGCAGCGGGCGAAGTTATCCGGTCGTGTTTTTGATGTACGGTTCAGCGACGAGCCACTTTTATATGACGCGGCGGGCGACGCGAAGCACCGAGTATCAGAGCATCATCGTGATGCAGAACTTGAATGAAGTTGAAAACTTTTTGAGCGACGCATCAGC
>JACMJS010000213.1 GCA_014380515.1 Chlorobiales bacterium | reverse complement strand
TTCCGGTTTGTCCTTTCGCCCGTCATGGCGCCGGAACTGGCGGCGAAGTATCCTGAGATTCAAACCTACGCCGGACAAGGCATTGACGATCCCGCCGCTACCGTTCGCTTCGACCTCACGCCGAAAGGCTTTCATGCGATGATCCTGTCCCCAAGCGGCACCGTGTTCATCGATCCCTACAGCACGGCCAGCACCGACGCTTATATTTCCTATTACAAAAAAGATTTCGATGCGCGCTCGAAGCAGCGAGCCGCTTCCGACGGCTGCCAAACCGACACCGATACACCGATGTCGCGCAGGATTGCGGAACTCGTCGCTCAGCGCACACGCTCGGCTGGCCGTGTGTCCCGCCCCGAAGTTGCAAATGGCACGACGCTGCGCACTTACCGGCTGGCATTGGCGGCGACGGGCGAATACACCGCTTATCAAGGCGGCACGGTATCGGGAGCACTTGCAGCAATGACGACGAGCATCAACCGTGTGAACGGCGTTTATGAACGCGAACTTTCCATCCGCATGGTGCTTGTCGCCGAAACCGATACGCTCATCTTCACCAACAGCAGCACCGATCCTTACACGAACAACAACGGCTCCACGATGCTCGGCCAGAACCAAACGACGGTGGACGCCCGCATCGGCAGTGCGAATTATGACTTCGGCCATGTGTTCAGCACCGGCGGCGGCGGCGTGGCTTACTTGGGCTGCATTTGTCAGGCGAGTGTTAAGGCAGGGGGCGTAACCGGATCACCCGCGCCCGTCGGCGATCCGTTCGATATTGATTACGTCGCACACGAAATAGGACATCAGTTCGGGGCGAATCATCCGTTCAACGGCACAGGCGACAACTGCTCCGGCGGCAACCGCAACGCCTCTACCGCCTACGAACCGGGCAGCGGCACGACGATCATGGCCTACGCGGGCATCTGCGGCGCCGATGATCTTCAGCCCAACTCCGACGATTATTTCCACACCGTCAGTTTCGACGAGATCGTCGCCTATACGACTTCCGACTTCGGCGACGTTTGTCCCGTCAAAACCGCTACCGGCAACACGCCGCCCACCGCCGACGCGGGCCTGTCTTACGTCATTCCCATCGGCACGCCGTTCGTCCTTGCGGGCAGCGGCACGGATGCCGACGGCGATCCGCTTACTTATTGCTGGGAACAATTTGATTTGGGTCCCGCCGGTGCGCCGAATGCGCCCGTCGGCGATGCACCGATCTTCCGTTCGTTCCTGCCCTCATCAAATCCCTCGCGCAGCTTTCCGCGCTTGCAGGATTTACAAAACAATACGCAAACGCTCGGCGAACTTTTGCCCTCTTACGCGCGCACGATGCACTTCCGACTCATCACGCGCGACAACCGCGCGGGCGGCGGCGGCGTCAATTATGCAACCACAATCGTAGATGCCGCAGCAGGCACGAGTGCCTTTGCCATCACGTCGCCAACGACTTCGACAACGACATGGAACGCAGGCTCAACCCGCAGCGTCACTTGGTCGGTGGGTAACTCGAACGCCGCGCCCGTCAGTTGCGCTTCGGTGGACATTCTGCTTTCGACCGACGGCGGCAACACTTTTCCCATCACGCTTGCGACCGGCACGCCCAACGACGGCTCGGAAGCGGTCAGCGTGCCGAACAACATCACCACAACCGCCCGCGTCAAGATTCAGGCCGTCGGCAATATCTTTTTCGATATTTCCAATCAGAATTTCAAAATCGCCGTGCCACCGACGACGCTGGCCGATATGGCAACGACGGCCATCACGCTGCCCGCGACGGTTACGCTCGGCGATACGGTGAGTTTGATTGTCGGCACGAAGAACGCGGCGGCGAACGCGGTTTCGAGTTACAACGTCGGTTGGTCGCTGGGCGGCATCACGCAGCAAACGCAGACGCTCATCCGGCCTTTGCAAAGCAACGAAGAAGACACCGTGCAATTCCGCTGGATCGCTACTTCGGGCGGTTCGCAAACCGTCAAAGCATGGACGAGCATCGCCGCCGATGAAGTATCGGCAAACGATACCACGACGGTAACGAAAACGGTCGTTGTGCCCGCGCCGCCGCAGTTCGTGTGGAGTACGGGTTTTGAAAGCGCCACGTTTCCACCGGATAACTGGTCGGTCGTTAATCAGGATAGCGGCCAAACCTGGACGCGCTACACGACCGCGCCCATCTTTGGCGCGGCGACGGTGAGCGTGCGTTACGAATCGAGTTCGCAAAACAACGATGATTGGCTCATTGCACCTCGAACCGCTGTAACCGCGAAGACCAACTTATCCTTCTACGCCCGCCGCAGGCCGGCGGGTGGCGTGTTCTGGGACGACACGGTGCGGGTAAAAATTTCAACGACGAACAATCAAACAGCCAGTTTCACCACGCTGCTTGCCAAGGTGCTCGCGCCGCAAGACCCTGCCATCGCGCGGTATCAGTACAACCTCGCGGCATTCAGCGGGCAAAACATTTACATCGCGTTTCACTACAATGAACTCGATCAAGGCCGCGTGCAGGTAGACAGCATCGCGGTTGATACGCTCGGTGCATTGTCATCGGTAAGCGACTTGCCGTCCGTTCAGCCGCGGGCGTTTGCCTTGCAGCAGAACTATCCGAATCCGTTCAATCCAAGTACGAGCATCGTCTATGAATTGCCGTCGGCCTCCGACGTCGTGCTGCGGATTTACGACATGCTTGGCCGCGTGGTCGCAACACTGACGAACGAGCGTCAGGCAGCGGGACGTTACACCGCCGCGTTCAATGCCCAGCGACTTTCGAGCGGCATTTATTTTTACCGGCTCACTGCCCGCTCCGCACAAAACAATTTCACCGACACCAAGAAAATGTTGCTGTTGAAATAATTGATGAACGTCGCCGTACGGGCGTAACGATAGCGGTTTGAGATGAACAGGCGTGCAGAGATGTACGCCTGTTTTATTTGCATCGGGGGATTGTCAAAAATCATTTCAAGTCGTTGGCCTTGAGCGTGCGCGACCAAAGTTGCTTGCCGCGATTGCTGTAGATGGTGATCGTCATCGCGCGGTTTGCGAGCGGGCCGCCGACTTCCATCATCGCAAAGTTTTTTTCGCGGGTGAAGGTGCCTTCGGCGCGGAGCGTGTTTGGCTCATTCTGCACGGTGCTCAGACCGCTCGTCAAAGGTGAGACGGTGAAATCGTTCAAGGCGTAAGTGCTGTCCCCGCGCGGCAGAACGGAAAGTTCGGTGTGGTGGCGGTCGCCCGTCAGGAACAGGACGCCGGAGATTTTTTCTTTGGTGATGGCGTCAATGAGCCGTTGCCGCTCTTCGGGAAAGGTCGCGTAGGTTTCGAGCGTCGCCGCGGAATTTAAAACTTGTCCGCCGGTGGCAATGACTTTG
>JACMJS010000212.1 GCA_014380515.1 Chlorobiales bacterium | reverse complement strand
CAGCGGCCTTTCGCCCTTGCCCACCGTGCAATTGCGCGGCTACGAAGACCGCACGATCGGCGTGTTTGATCCATCCATCAATCTTTACACCGGAAACGTCTATACGAAATTCAACGCCGTACTTCGCTATCCGATAACATTGTTACCCGCTTCAGCAAAGGCACAGACCCACACGCCCGCCGTCGGATTCAAAGTGATCGGATAGCGAAGTTCGGCGTTGAATTTCGTATATACGTTTCCGGTGTAAAGATTGATGGACGGATCAAACACGCCGATCGTGCGGTCTTCGTAGCCGCGCAGTTGGACAGTCGGCAAGGGCGAAAGGCCGCTGCCGCCCATGTAGAAATAATTGATGTAAGGCGTGTAGTCGCTTTCGTTGAACTTACCCAAATAGCCGAAGCGAGAACTGACGAGCAGCGTCAAATCTTTGTAGAGCGATTTATACCACGCATTTGAAAATTGAAACTTGTAAAAATCGACCGTGCCCGGCAAGACGCCGCCCGACAGTTGCAACGACAGTGAGAGATCGCTGCCCGCGCGCGGGAAGATCGGATTGTCGACGCTGTTGCGCGAGATCGTTTGAATGAGCGAGACTTCATCGGCGACATCGGGCGCGTTGCCGTTGGATGCACCGCTGCCGTTGATGAACAAACCGCCGGTGTTGCGTTGATAGCGCACCGTCCAATCAATACGGAAGAAGTCGTCCGGCCACGAAAGCCTGCGGCCTATAGACGTTGAGATACCCGTTTGCCGGATTTCCGTGCCGTAGTTTTGATACGTATCAAAGATGTTCACGCCGAGCGACGTCGGTGTGCCGAACGCCCACGGTTCAGCGAACGAAACGGAGAGCGTGCGGAACGCGGAGTTCACGCCGAACTGCCAATCGAAGCCGAGCGTCTGACCGTCGCCGTGCGGCAATGGGTCCCAGCCATCGGGATTGAAGACGTCTTGCAGCGAAAAGTTTTTGAAGGTTACGCCGAACGCGCCCGTAAATCCGAATGTGCCCGCATAGCCCGCCGACGCATTGAAGCTATCCGTCTGCTTTTCTTCGACGGTGAAGGTAATGTCAACTTCATCTTTGCCCCCTTGAGTTACCGGCTGCACATCGGGCACGAGTTTTTCAGGATTGAAATACTGAAGCTGCTGCAACTGCCGCAGGCTTCTGAGCACGTTTTCGCGGCTGAACAAATCGCCGGGCCGCGTTGCGAACAGTTCGCGCCGGATGACGTGATCTTTTGTTTTTGTATTGCCTTTCACATTCACACTTCGGATGGTGAATTGATTGCCTTCGGTAACAAAGATTTTGAGATCGATGGAATCATTCGGCGCGGGCGTTTCTTCTAAGTCCGTGCGGAAACCCAAGTAGCCGCGATTCATATACACGCCGCTCACGTTGTCGTCTTGTTGCGTGTAGCCGTTGAGCCGCTCCTGCAACCGCTTCTGATTGTAGCTGTCGCCTTTCTTAAATCCGAAAACGCTCTCCAATTGTTCGGTCGTGTAAAGCGAGTTGCCTTCCCACACGATATTTCGAATCGTGTATTTCGGGCCTTCCTTCACGTAAATATCCAGATAGAGTTTCGTCTTGTCTTCGGAGTAGGTGATGGTATCGGAGAGGACGCGGGCGTCGCGGAAGCCGTTGTCGCGGTAATAATCGGCCAATTTTTGTTTGTCTTCATCAAACTTTTTGCGATCAAGTTTCGGGCGACCAAAAATGTTTTTGAGGAAGCTGTTGGCTTTGGTTTCTTCGAGCACGCCTTCGAGGGTGCCGTTGTCGTAGGCCGTGTTGCCGTGAAAGCGGATTTTTTCGATGAAGACACGCGAGTTTTCCTTGATGAAAAAAAACGCCGTTGCTTTATTGCCGTCGGATTCGCGGAGTTCGTAGGTGATTTCGGCAAGCAAAAATCCTTCTTCCTCGTAATACTTTTTCATGCGGAACTTCGCGCTCTCTAGGGCTTGCTCCGTCGCCGTCGTGCCGCGAACGAGTGCCGACTTGCCTTTGAGGTCGTCGGTCGAGAGTTGCGAATTGCCTTCGTAGTTGATGTTTTCCAAGAGCGGATATTCGATCACATCGACGGCGAGAAAAACGCCGTCAATCGTTTTACGCTCGATGCGGATTTTGATATCGCTAAACAGTTTTTGTTTCCACAGCCGCTTGACCGCGTTGCCGAGTTCGTTGCCCGGAATGGTGATGTCGTCGCCTTCACGGATCAGCAAACGGCTGAGCACTTCCTTTTCCTGAATGGTCGTCAGGCCGCGCACCGAAATGCCAAGCACCTTGACGGTTTCAGGGCGACCGCCTTCGATGGCGGGTTCTTCGATAGCCGGTGCCGGGGCGGGCGTTTGCGATGAATCCTTGCGACCGTCTTGCGCACGCACGTCGGAGACCGCGAGCATCAAGAATGCGGTGAGCAACAGGGGAAAAGAAAAGGAGAGATAACGCATGGTGTGGTTCAAGAGCGATGCTAAAAAAATTATTTGTGTGTTCCGTTCGAGGTGTTCACCGACGTATTCATCAGCGATTCGCCGGAAGGTTCATTTGTTTTTTTGTCCGTCAGGCCGAACCGGCGGTCGCGGCCTTGAAAGTCGCGGATGGCGTCGTAGAGTACCGAGCGGCGGAAGTCCGGCCAATAACAATCGGCGATGTAGATTTCGGTATAGGCCAGTTGCCAAAGTAAAAAGTTGCTGATGCGAAATTCGCCGCTCGTGCGAATCATCAAATCGGGATGCGGCATTCCGTAGGTGGCCAGATGCCGCTCGAACAGATCGTCGTTGATGTCGTCAGGATTAAGCAACCCAAGTTTGACTTGCTCGGCGATGCGGCGTGTCGCTTGTGTGATTTCCCAGCGGCCACTGTAGCTCAGCGCGAGCGAAAGCGTCATGCGGTTGTTGTTGCGCGTCAGGTGCATGGCTTCGACGAGTTCGTCCTTGACTTTTTCCGGCAAATCAAAAATGTTGCCGATGGCGTTGAGCCGGATGTTGTTGCTGTTTAGCGTTTTGGTTTCTTTACGTATGGCTTTGATCAGCAGTTGCATGAGCGCGGAAACTTCGTGCTTCGGTCGTTTCCAATTTTCTTTTGAAAAAGTATAAAGCGTAAGATACCCGACGCCCAGTTCCGCACAAGCCTCAACGATGTCCCTCACCGTTTCAATCCCCGCGCTGTGTCCCGACGCCCGCATCTCGCCACGGCTTTTCGCCCAGCGGCCATTGCCATCCATGATGATGGCGATGTGTTTGGGAATATCACCGGCGGTTTTGAGCGACGCCTGCAACACCTTGTCCTCCGCGGCATTTCGGGCTTCGGCGGCTTTATCCGTGCCGAAGCCGAAAGACTTGGCAAGGTGGGACGCTACCGTTCTGGCCGCAGCCTTTGCCGGAGAGGCGGAAGGTTTTGATGTTGTTTCCACGGTGCGTTGCAAACGGATTGCCGAAAAAAAATTAGCGTGCGACTTGAAAAGTAGACCCGCAATTTACTTGCGAGGTCAAGAAAAATCAAACCGGAAATCAATGCCCTTCCCGCACCGCTCTCATTCCCGTCGTGAGCCTAACGAACTGTAAAGTTCGTAGCGGGAATCCGGTCTTCGAGAAGAAGGATTCCGGTTCCCGCTTGATGCGGGACCTTGGAGCAGCAAGCCGGAATGACACGAAGAAAACCGTTGCAAAGAAAGCCAAATGAAAAAAGCCGCATTACTTCGAATGCAGCAAAAGTTCAACGCCCTTGAAGAAACATTACGAGACCAGCGAGCCAAAGAGCGTTGCTGAGTTTGCCGTTTCCACTTTGACGCGAACAAAATCTCCGGCTTGAACCCCGCCGCGCGGAAAGAGCACGACGCGGTTCGTGTCCGTGCGTCCCATCCACACCGACGCCTCGCGCTTGCTTTCGCCTTCGACCAAAACCTCTTCGGTACTTCCGATGCTTTGCCGGTAAATCATTTCCGAGATCGGTCGCTGAACGGCAATGATTTCTTCGAGCCGCCGCTGCTTAACTTCGGCGGGAACATGATCGGCAAAGTGTTTCGCGGCGGGCGTGTTCGGGCGTTCGGAGTAAATAAACGTGAAGGCATAATCATATCGCACCGCCCGCAGCAGCGAAAGCGTTTCCTGATGTTCGGCGTCGGTTTCATCGGGAAAACCGGTGATGATGTCGGTAGAAAGGGCGCAGAGCGGTAGCTTCCGGCGGATCATCGCAATTTTTTCCAAGTATTCTTCGCGCGTGTAGTTGCGGTTCATGCGGCCAAGCACCGAACTTGAACCGGACTGTG
>JACMJS010000211.1 GCA_014380515.1 Chlorobiales bacterium | reverse complement strand
TGATTGTAATCGCGCGTGGCCTCGAACGTAATTTCATCGCGCCCGTAGTTCACCCCGTATTCCTTGCGGAGCAAACTACCGGTCGGATTGACATGGCAATTCTCGCAGCGCAAACCGGTGCGAAAAGCAAAGCGTGGATTGGCCTTGACGCCTGAAGTCGCAGCGGCAAGAGAGAAAATAGCAACGAGCAGCAATAAGGTTTTTTTCATAGTCGCGGTTATGAAAGTGCCGGTGTGAAGAGTGTGAAAAGACAATGTGAAAAAAAGGCGTGAAAGTAGATTAACTAATCGTTGCCGTTGTACCGCTGATCGTGAGGTTGAACTTTTGCAGCGGATTCGGCGCGGGGCCGCTCACATTGCAACCGAGTTGCGTGTAGACCGATTGATGGCACGGGCATGGGCCGAAAGTTTGCGAGGCGGCACTGTATTCCGGCTTACATCCTTGGTGCGTACAGACTTGCGAAAGCGCGAGGTATTTATCGGCGGCGACGCGGATCAGAATGGCCGGAAATGTATCTCCGCCCGTTTCGGTGAGTGTGAGGTCAAGGCTTTGGCCACTGGCGGTGAGCGACGAAATGTCAACGGTCTGTGAAGCAATCGTTTTGTAATACGGACTCGTTCGCCCTTCCTGACATTCTCCCGCAAGTCCAAGACCGCTGTCGGTGCAGCCTGCAAGGAACTCGGCGAAGGCGGCACCGGCCACCGCCGCAAGGCCGAACGAGGCGGCACCTTTGAGAAAGGTACGGCGCGAAGCAAGGTTGGACGTGTCGGAATCGGTCGGGGTGAAAGTATCTTTCATGGTAGTTTTGCTGTAGTTGATAACTGAGATGTAAAGGTAAGCAAGCCTTTCGTCAAACCCGAAAGGCGTGCTGCGATGGCCGGGAGATTAACTGATGGTCGTTACGAAAAGCGTTGAGACGTTGATGTTGCCGCTGCCGCCGTTAACCGGCGTGGTCGGCTCCAGCGAGAGTTGTGGATACGGCACAACCTGCTTTTCCTTGCCCGCCGGATTCTGCGGCACATTCACACCGACAAGCAACGCAAACGCCGCCCTATAAAGCGCGGCATGTTGAATTTCAACCGGTGCAATATCGGCGAAGCGCGTAATTGCATCCGTGCCGACAAGTTTATAGGGCGATGTCGGCGTGCCGGGACCCGCAATGTCAATCGACTTCAACCCTTGATCGCCGAGCGTACTTGCGAGCACGGTGCCGGAGTTGAGCAAACCGGCGTCGCCCTTCAGCAAGGCGAGATAAGACTGTGCCGCCTCGATTTCCGCGGCGAGTGCGTAAGTCGCAATGCGGGCAAAGCCATCCAGCGTCGCAAGACCATTGAGAAGCGAGTAATTATTACTTGGATTGTTCGCGCCACCGCTCGTGCCTTTCGGAAGCGGTAGCGGCTTCGTCCCGACCGCTGCATCCAAACTGGACTTCGTGTTCGAATCGAGCAAACTACCGAACGAGTTCGAGTGATCGATGTGATCTTTGGCAATCGCAAGCACCAGTGTTTGATACGGCGTCATCACCGATGCGCCCGCACCACTGGCTTGCAAGACGGCATAATTTGTATCGCTGACGTAGGGTTGGCCACCGGCGTCGGTCAAACCGGCAGCGATGACATAGGTATTGATGGCTAATTTTTCGAGGGCGTAAGCAACACTAAGGGCTTTGATGTCATCGCCCGTCGCGGCCTTTGCGGAGCGTGGCGAAAGGGCGATCATTCCGGCGGGAATCGCGGCGGCGGCAACGCCGATACCGGCGAGGCGCAGGAAGTCGCGGCGGGTTTTGCTTTCGGGACCGGAGAGCTGGGCATCGAGCATTTCTTCGATCACACGCTCCGCCCGCTGTTCGGGGTCTTTGATTCCAAATTTCTTTGACATGAATAAAATCTCCTGTGGTTAAATTTTCTTGGGTTAGGCGAGTGTGATGTAATCCTGCGGGTTCTGTGCTGTTACCGATGAACCAAAATATTTCGGAAAGGTTGCCGGATCGGTTAAGGTCGTGCCGCCGGTCGGCTGGCCATTGATGAGAATATATGTTGCTGACGATTGGGCTTTGAAGAGCACGACTGCCGCCCGCAAGGCGATGGCGTGTTGCATGTCGCACGCGGCAATATCCGTCGCGGCGGAAATGAGCGAAAGGTTCGTGCTGCTGATCCGCAAATTGGCATCGAGTTTTAACACCTTTGCAAAACTTGTAAAGCCTGCTGATGTAGCGAGCGAGCCGCCTGCAAGCGTGGCGTAAACTTGGGCTGCAAGAATTTCAAGGCCGAGAGCGTAGATAAGCACATTCGTTTCGGAAGTCAAAGGCAATGAAGATTTCGGCGGGAAGGCGGTGAGCAAATTCGTTGCCGGTGCGGTGAGTGTTGGATCGCTTGAGGCTTTCGCGGAATTGTATAGACCAAAGAATGCCGCTGCGTGAGCATCGTGATCGGCTTTGAATTGCAGGGCGATGGATAGAAACGGCTCTACAAGAAGATTCAACCCTGCGGCGGCAACATATGTGTTTGAGGCTTGAACTTCGGTGGTGTAGCCGGTGGCGAGAATGGCCACATCGTTTGAACTGTATGCGGAAGCTGGAGGCTCAGTAGAATTCTCCCTGCAACCGGCAAGATGTGCGAGCGGTAGAATTGACAATCCGGCAATCGCGCTTTTGGTGAGAAAATCCCTGCGCGAGTGCAATCGGGTTCCGTAGGTTTCGTGGGCTTCTCGAGTTTCGTTACGAGCGGATGAAATCGCGGTTTCTTCAGAACGCATTATGTTTTCCTCCAGATATATTTGAGTGTGTATGTGCCTCCGAGAAGCGAAGTGATTGAATCGTTTCGGAAAGGCATTGAAATGCTAAAAGGGTTACGAAGCCGGACAATGTAGTAGATTGCCACCGCTCGTGCATAGCCCAAACTTCGTCCCTTCAGCGAGGCCACACACAAACCTCAACGAAAACTTGAGATTTTTTTCGGAAAACATTTTGAAGTTTGCAGAAATGCTGTATCTTTGTGGCCTTTTCGCTGTGCCGATTCTGATAAGTTCATTTCAAAAGGCTGCGGATGCAAAAGGGACAAGGCGGGACAAGGCTTCAGAAGCCCTGAAAGAATTTAGAGACCGCAACAAGATTTTATTTCACCGCAGACGATACATTGATGTGTCTGCAACGAAAGCGTGTAATGCCAACGATTCAGCAACTCGTCCGCAAGGGCAGAACATCCAAGTCATTCAAAACGGCGTCGCCCGCGATGGAAGCCTGTCCGCAGAAGCGCGGCGTGTGCACACGCGTTTATACGACCACGCCGAAGAAGCCGAACTCGGCCCTTCGGAAAGTCGCCCGTGTGCGGCTCTCAAATCAAATGGAAGTTACCGCCTACATTCCGGGCGAAGGGCACAACCTGCAAGAGCACTCCATCGTGATGATTCGCGGCGGACGTGTCAAAGACTTGCCGGGCGTGCGGTATCATATTATTAGAGGGGCGTTGGATACGGCAGGCGTTGCAGATCGCCGTCGGGGTCGCTCAAAATACGGAGCAAAGAAACCTTCCGATAAACCAGCGACAGCAGCCAAGAAGTAAATCCTTCGGATTGAACTTTAAGGTTCGCATCAATCCGGCTTTCGGGGACGCAAAAGCCTCGCAGAAGCCGGGGAGGAAAGCATAGATTTTCCTCTGCAAGCAGTACGAAAAAGAATTTGAACATCATTTTCTCTCCGGCAGACGAACAATCTGCATGGGGGAATTTAGGCCAAACCTAAACGCAATCGATTCAGAAAGTATGCGCAGAAAGACAGCCAACAAACGGCTTCCTCAACTCGATCCGAAATACGGCGATCAAACCGTCGCCAAATTCGTCAATTGCATCATGGACGACGGCAAAAAAAGCATCGCTCGTACCATCGTGTATGACGCAATGGACATCGCCGAGCAGAAGACGCAGAACAATGGCTATGATTTATTTAAGAAAGCGATTGCCAACGTCGCGCCCGTTGTGGAAGTTCGCGGCAAGCGCGTCGGCGGGGCAACCTATCAGATTCCGCTCGAGGTTCGCGCCGAACGCCGGATGGCTTTGGCTTTCCGCTGGATCAAGCAATACGCCTCATCGCGCAGCGGCAAATCAATGGCGGAAAAATTGGCTTACGAACTAATCGACGCCTCGAACAACACCGGCGCATCGGTGAAGAAGAAAGAAGAACTGCACAAGATGGCCGACGCAAACAAAGCCTTCTCGCATTTCAGATTCTAAGATTTTTGATAGCAACAGATTTGATACGATAGCGGGCATGATAAGCCTTGAGTGATTAGATAGATTCAGATAAACCAACTGCCACAGCAACCGATAATTATTAACTGCAAGACAAGTTTATGGCGAGGCAAGTCGCATTAGATAAAGTTCGCAACATTGGCATCATGGCGCACATCGACGCGGGTAAGACCACGACGACCGAGCGCATTTTGTTCTACACCGGACGCGTTCACCGCATCGGCGAAGTGCACGACGGTGCAGCCACGATGGACTGGATGGAACAGGAAAAAGAACGCGGCATCACGATCACTTCCGCCGCGACGACCTGTTTCTGGATTCCCAAGTTCGGCATTTACGTCGGCAAGAAACATCGCATCAATATCATTGACACGCCCGGCCACGTGGATTTCACGGTGGAAGTCGAGCGGTCGCTGCGCGTGCTTGATGGCGCGGTTGCATTGTATGATTCCGTCGCTGGCGTAGAGCCGCAGTCGGAAACGGTGTGGCGTCAGGCGGATAAATACGGCGTGCCGCGCATCGCTTTCGTCAATAAGATGGATCGCATTGGTGCGAATTTTTATCGCACAGTTGAGATGATGCGCGACCGGCTGAAAGCCAACGCGGTGCCGATTCAGATTCCCGTTGGCGAATCGGAAAACTACAAAGGCAGCATCGATTTGATCACGATGAAAGCGATCATTTACGACGCCGAAGATGGCACGAGCTACGAAGAAGTCGAGATTCCCGAAGCCTTGCTTGAGACCGCCAAAGAATGGCGCATCAAAATGCTCGAAGCGGTTTCCGATGTGAACGACAAGTTGCTTGAGAAATATCTCAACGGCGAAGAACTTACACCCGAAGAAATCCGTGGGACGCTGCGGACGGCCACTTTGAAATCATTGATTCAGCCCGTGCTTTGCGGCTCGGCCTTTAAGAACAAAGGCGTTCAGTTTTTGCTCGATGCGGTGGTGGATTATTTGCCCTCGCCCGTCGACGTCGCCTCGATCAAAGGCATCGATCCGAAAACGGATGAAGAAATTACGCGCAAGGTTGAAGATTCAGAATCGTTCTCCGCACTCGCCTTCAAAATTGCAACTGATCCGTTCGTCGGCAAATTGACTTTCTTCCGTGTCTATTCGGGCACGCTCAAAGCGGGCAGTTACGTTTATAACGCGACCTCCGGCAAGAAAGAACGCATCGGGCGCATTTTGCAGATGCACGCGAATGAGCGCGCCGAGATCAAGGAAGTGCGCGCCGGCGACATCGCGGCCGCCGTCGGCCTGAAAGAAGCCACGACCGGCGAGACGTTATGCGATCCGGGCAAGATCATCATTCTCGAACGCATGATTTTCCCGGAGCCGGTCATTTCGCAGGCCGTCGAGCCGAAAACCAAGGCCGACCAGGAAAAGATGGGCATCGCGCTCAATCGCCTCGCGCAGGAAGACCCGTCGTTCCGCGTGCGCAGCGACGAAGAGTCGGGCCAGACCATCATCGCCGGCATGGGCGAACTGCATCTGGAAATCATCGTTGATCGCATGAAGCGCGAGTTCAAGGTCGAAGCCAACGTCGGTCCGCCGATGGTGGCTTACCGCGAAACGCTGCGTCGCGCGGTCGAAGCGGAAGGCAAGTTTGTTCGCCAGTCCGGCGGTCGTGGCCAGTACGGTCACGTCTGGATTACGCTGGAACCGGCGGAGGCCGGCAAGGGCTATGAGTTCGTCAACGCCATAGTGGGTGGCACGGTGCCGAAGGAATACATTCCGGCCGTCGACAAGGGCATCAAAGAGGCAACGGCGAACGGTGTGCTCGCGGGGTACCCGGTTGTCGATGTGAAGGT
>JACMJS010000210.1 GCA_014380515.1 Chlorobiales bacterium | reverse complement strand
TGCCACGCCTAAAAAAAACGTCGCGGCTCATCGGACGCAGCACAGCGGAGTGTTTATCGAGCGGACTTTATTTCGGGGCGGCGGCACAAACCGCAGGGTTGATTGACAAACTCAAAACGGAACTACGCGCAGCGCACGCCGAGAAAAAGATTTACGTGCTGGCCACCGGCGGCGATGCCCAGCTTCTTGCACGCGCCGTGCATTTCGATGCCATCGATCCCGATGCCGTGCTGAAAGGCATCGCATCGCTCGCGGCGATAAACCCTTGACGGCGGGGAAAACGGCGGAGAAAAGATGTTCATTCACCGCAGTCATTTCTGCGGGCCGGGTTCTTTATATTTGGCCGTCGGTTTTTTAGTCAGAGCGACACGAAAAAAAATTTCAAATCAAAACTTGCCCGTGAAGCCACCACCGCGCGACTTCGGATATTTCCTCAGCCTTGTGCCCAGCCTGCTTGCCATTTTCGGCAACCTTGTGGGCGGTTACTGGACGCTCTCGAACATTGTCTTTACCGCCGTCATTCTCACGCTGCTCGATTGGCTGACGCGCGAAGATACCCGCTCGCCCGAACCCCAACCGGCTTTTTTATTTGACGTCATTCTCGCGTTGCACGTACTCACGCACACGCTTGCGATTGGCACGTTGATCTACGGCGTGGCGTCGGGCACGCTTACCGGCGCGTTCGTGTGGTTCGCGGCGGTGGCGGTCGGACTTAACAGCGGCACGTCGGGAATTATTGTGGCGCATGAACTGATGCACCGCGAAGAAAAATCGTGGCAATGGGCGGGCATCTGGAATTTGATTCTGGTGGGCTACGCGCATTTTATGATCGAGCATATCAAAGGGCATCACAAAAATATTGCGACGTCGCAGGACTCCGTAACCGCCCGCTTCGGCGAGGATGCGTATAGTTTTGCGATGCGCGCCGTCGGTTGCGAATGGCGCGGGGCGTGGCATCACGAAACGGCAAGGTTGAAGAAGCGCGGCAAACCGGTCTTCAGTCTGCACAACTTCATCGTTGTAACCGGATTGATTGAACTCGTGCTGCTCGCAGGCGTTACATCGATGTTCGGCTGGGCGGTATTTTTCGTCGTGGTGATGCAGGCGATCATCGGCGTGTTTCTATTGCAACTGACGAGCTATTTGGAGCATTACGCGCTCGAACGCCAAACCGGCGCGAAGGTCGATGGCTCGCACGCATGGCAGACGGATAAGACCTTTACGCGGTTCGTGCTGCTCGAACTCTCGCGCCACAGCGATCATCACGTCATCGCCTCGCGTCCGTTTCATACGCTCGTCTCCAATCCCGAAAGCCCGAAACTCCCGACGGGGTATCTCGGCCTCCTGCCCGTGTTGCTCGTGCCGCCGGTTTGGTTCAAACTCATTCACCCGCGCCTCATCACCGCCAAAGCCGCGTCGAAAGCGGCGAGAGAAGGCTTGGGCATCACTGAATAATTTATAGAAGCGTGTTGTCATTCTGAACGGAGCACAGGCGAAGTGAAGAATCTGCATTTGAATTGATTACTGAAGCAGAATGCAGATTCTTCGCTGCGCTCAGAATGACAATCAAAAGAGAAACATGGCGATGAACACGGTTTCATTTCACAGCCTTCGCTACAGCGTCAGCCTTGTGCCGAGTTTGCTCGTCATTGCCGGAAATATTTCGGGCGGGTATTGGACGCTTCTCAACACCTTATTCACACTTTTTTTTCTCGTCATTACCGACTGGTTTTTCGCTGACGAGACCCTGCAACCGGTGCCTCATTCGGCGTTCATTGCGGATGCGATTACCATCTTGCATGTTTTGACACACACGCTTTCAATCGCGTCGCTCATTTATGGGATTCGGAGCGGCACTTTGACGGATAGTTTTATTTGGTGCGCGGCACTTTCGACAGGACTCAACAGCGGCGTCTCCGGCATCATCACCGCGCATGAACTCATTCACCGCGATAAACTTTTTTGGCGGGCGATGGGCATCTGGAATTTGCTCACGGTAAACTACACCCATTTTTTTATTGAGCACATCAAAGGGCATCACAAACTTGTGGCAACGCCCGCCGATCCCGCAACCGCACGCTTCGGCGAAACTTCCTATGGTTTCGTCGTGCGTACGATTCCGGCGCAGTTCGTCAGTGCGTTGCGGATTGAAGCCGCGCGGTTGAAGCGGCAACAAAAATTTGAATACGGGTTATCGAATTTCGTCGTTGTGGGCGTGCTCGCACAATTGGCGTTGATGTCTGGGATTTATTGGCTGTTCGGTGCAACGGCGTTGTTCGCGTTCGTGATGCAATCGGCGGTCGCTATTTTTTTGTTGGAGCTGACGAACTATGCCGAGCACTACGGCTTGGAGCGG
>JACMJS010000209.1 GCA_014380515.1 Chlorobiales bacterium | reverse complement strand
GCATTGCGGGGGCTTTCTCTTCCTCGCGCTTCTCGGTAATGACGGCTTCCGTCGTCAGCAAGAGGCTTGCGACTGAGGCCGCATTCTCAAGCGCAGTGCGTGTAACCTTCGTCGGGTCTACAACGCCCGCAGCGATGAGGTTCTCGTACTTTTCCGTCCGCGCGTTGAAGCCGTAGTCGTCCTTGCCTTCCTTCACCTTCTGCACCACGACGGCGCCGTCGTTCGTGCCGGTGTTGAACACAATCTGACGGAGCGGTTCTTCGAGCGCCCGGCGCACGATTTCAATGCCCGTCTGCTGATCTTCGTTCTCGACCTTCAAGCCTTCCAAGCCGCGAGCCGCACGAATGAGGGCCACGCCGCCGCCGGGCACAATGCCTTCCTGCACCGCCGCGCGGGTTGCATGAAGCGCATCTTCCACGCGGGCTTTCTTTTCCTTCATCTCAACTTCGGTCGAGGCGCCGATGTTGAGCACGGCCACACCGCCGGAAAGTTTTGCCAAACGCTCTTGAAGTTTTTCCTTATCGTAGTCCGACGTCGTTTTATCGATCTGGTTCTTGATCTCGTTGATGCGGCCTTTGATGTCGGCAGCCTTGCCTTTGCCCTCGACGATGATCGTGTTGTCCTTATCAATCGTGATGCGTCCGGCCTGACCGAGATACGCCAGCGTCGTGTTCTCCAGCTTGTAGCCTTTCTCTTCGCTGATGACCGTGCCGCCCGTCAGAACCGCAATGTCTTCGAGCATTGCTTTACGGCGATCACCGAAGCCCGGAGCTTTCACCGCCGCCACTTTCAACGCGCCGCGAAGTTTATTCACCACCAGCGTCGCAAGGGCTTCACCTTCGACTTCTTCGGAGATGATCAAAATCGGACGGCTGGTTTGCGCGACTTTTTCCAACACGGGGAGCAAATCCTTCATGCCGGAAATTTTCTTGTCGTGAATGAGGATGTACGGGTCTTCATATTCCGACTCCATCGTTTCAGGATTCGTAACGAAGTACGGTGAAAGATAGCCGCGATCAAACTGCATACCCTCGACGATTTTCAATTCCGTCTCCGTACCCTTGGCTTCTTCAACCGTGATCACGCCGTCTTTGCCGACTTTTTCCATCGCTTCCGCAATCAGGTTGCCAATCGTCGCATCGTTGTTCGCCGAGATCGTACCGACCTGCGCGATTTCATTTTTACCTTTCGTCGGCTTCGAGATTTTCTTCAATTCCTCGACGACTTTCGAGACGGCCAGATCGATGCCGCGTTTCAAATCCATCGGATTCGCACCGGCGGTAACGTTCTTCAAGCCTTCTCGAACGATGGCTTGTGCGAGCACGGTGGCGGTGGTAGTGCCGTCGCCTGCGACGTCGGACGTTTTCGAAGCGACCTCGCGCAGCATTTGTGCGCCCATGTTTTCAATCGGGTCTTCGAGCTCGATTTCTTTAGCGACGGTTACGCCGTCTTTGGTGATGGTCGGCGCGCCGAATTTCTTATCGATGATGACGTTGCGGCCTTGCGGTCCCAGCGTAACCTTGACCGCATCGGCCAGTTTATCGACCCCGCGCTTTAAGGCGTTGCGGCCTTCGGCGTCGAACAGAATCATTTTAGATGCCATAATGTGGATTCCTCCAAGTGTGAATAAGTTGTGAATGAAAATTCTTGATGCTGCCTTTTCTTGCCTGTCATTCCCGCCGGCGCCATGGGAATCCCTCTTCGAAAAAGAAGGATTCCGGTCAAGCCGGAATGACAAAAGAGCAGAGTTAGTTGAAAATGGCGAAGATGTCCGATTCGCGCATGATGAGATACTCTTGGCCGTCGACGGTAACTTCGGTGCCGGAGTATTTTCCGTAGAGCACTTTGTTGCCAACCTTGACTTGCGGCGCGATGACCGTGCCGGTATCGGAGACTTTGCCCGTGCCGACCGCGACGACTTCGCCGTGCTGCGGTTTTTCCTTGCCGGTGTCGGGAATGTAAAGACCGCCTTTGGTCTTTTCCTCAGCTTCAGCAGCCTTAACGACGATGCGGTCGTGAAGCGGTGTGAGTTTCATAGTGTGAATCCTCCGTATTTAGAGTTAATGGTATTGAAAAATGAAGTGTGAAATGTTAGCACTCTCAGTGGTCGAGTGCTAAAACAAACATACGGAAAAAAAGTTTCGTAGCCAATTGCTCATTCATCTCATCTAAAGTCAAAAGGGTTACGAAATGAAATTCAGATATGATTTGAATCGTCGCAGGGGTAAGGCACGCCTTACCCGTTTTGGAATGCAGGGCGAAGCACGGCTCGCCCCTACGAAATAAAAGGTCGTGTATTCAAGTAGTGTGTTGTCATTCTGAACGGAGCGCGAGCGAAGTGAAGAATCCCTCATTTTCGAAACCTGAATTAGGGATTCTTCGCTGCGCTCAGAATGACATGAAAAGTAAATCCACTATTTAAATACACGACCAAATAAAATCGGCCTCTGTTTATTTATTCTCCAGCGCGTTGGAGATGGTGAGTTGCAAATCGGACAAGTGAAACCGCGTCGCCTCGTCCGCGCCTTGTTTCGAGCGAAGTTGTTTTAAAAGTTTGCTGAGCTGCCCGCGCGCAACGGCTTTCATCTCCGCACTCACGGGCGCGAGCGCAGGGCCGGTTTGCACCCCAGGCAACCGCGGGGCTTGCGGCAAAGTTTTCCCTACAAGTTGACCCACCAACTCGCGCTGCACGTTGCGCCGCACGGGCGATACGCGCAGCACGCCGCCGCGAAGCTCGGTGAAAATACCATCCGTTAAATCGTTCACCATTTCAACCAATCCGTAGCGGCTTTCGCCCGTGAGTTCGAAGTCGGTCATGTTGCGCGTCTTATCGTTGCCGAGCACCGTGCGAATCGCAGCGGCTTGGTGCTGCTGAATCAAATCCGCATAGCCCGTTGCTCCGATGCGGTTGATGAGGTCTCTGGGAATGACCTCGGCGGGCACGGTGAAAACCGTTTGCTGTAAAAACGTCATCGCCGCTTTTTGACGCTCACGGCTTACCGGCTCAAAGTTTTTTTCGCCCGACCCGAAATAATAGTTCGTCTCAACGACGCCCCCGATCAGACTCGCTACATGATTACATTCTCGCGTGCGTTGATTAAACCACTCACGCGCAATTGATTCGAGCTTGGTGTAATCCTCATCGCTCCGCGCGTAAGCCTTCACCATCTTCTTGGCCACAAGGTCGAGATTCTTTAAACCGAGCGGCGTGATTTCAAGCGGGTCGCTGCCGAGGTCTTCCGACTGTGCGGTCGGGTCAAGCGGATCGCCCTGCCGCCCGAAACGCAATACTGGATTGCTGACTTGTTGCAACGCCAGTTTATCGAGAGCGGCTTTCTCTGCCGCTGAACTTAGGCCGGTGAATTGCCGGTATCCCCACTCAACCGCGAACATGTCATATGGACCGACGATGGGAATGAGCTTGGCATTATCGCCCGGCTGCGCCACGTAATTAAAGCGGCCATAATCCATGATCGAGGCTTCAGTGCCGTAGAGGCTTGTAAACACAGGGTCTCGCAGTTGTGCCGCCGTATAACTTGACGAGGCTTTAAAGTTATGCGGAAAGCCCAAGGTATGCCCGACTTCATGCGTCGTTACGTATTGCAGCAGTTCTCCGGCCAAACTATCCGGCAACGGCATCTTGTCCGTGCGCGGATCGACTGCGCCCGCTTGCAAGAAATACCAGTTACTAAAAAGCTGGGCGACGTTGTGATAAAATTTGATGTCGGCGTCCAACACTTCGCCCGTGCGCGGATCGCGGATCGAGGGGCCGTAGGCATTTTGAATTTCAGAGGGTAGCCAGCGGATGGAGGCGTAGCGGGCATCTTCGGGGTCCCAATCGGGATCGCCTTCCGGCGCATCTTTGCAGAGAATTGCATTTTTGAAACCGGCTTTTTCAAACGCGCGCTGCCACGCTTCAACGCCGCGCTTCATGTAAGGCCGCCATTTGGTCGGAATATCGGCGGCGAGATAAAACACAATCGGCTTGACGGGTTCGGAGAGCGAAGCATTCGGTTCTTTCTTTTCCAAGCGGAAGCGCGAGATGTATTGCTTGCGTCCGACACCGTCGGTCTGCGCGCCGTAGTCGATAAAGTTCTGCGTAAAGAAACCGATGCGCGCGTCAAACTCGCGCGGCTTCATCGGCACATCGGGCAGCCGCACCATCGAGAAATGAACTTGCACTGTGATCGAGGCGAGCGAATTATCCGTCCGCTGCCGCACCGGCTGCGGCGACGGACGCGAGGGATCAACCGGATTCGAGCGGTACGTCAGCAACACATCCGTTTCAATGTTCGCGGGGAAGGATTTTACTTTATCGATGAAGCTGCGCTTCGGGTCGATGGAAGTGGCGTCGTAACTGAGTTGGGCTCGCGGCGAAAACTCGGGCACATCGCTCGTAAAAAAATCCGTTGCATCGATCACGATGGTGGAATCCTTGCCGAAAGTTTTGATGTCGAACGCCGCCAGAATCGCATCGACGTTCGAATTGCCAACGGCTTGAATCGCCGCGCTGTCGGTAGAACGCAGACTGTAATCGATATTGCGCAGAAAAATTTTCAAGCCGCGCTGCTGCCACCGCACGATGCGGTTGCCCAATTCCGTGCCGCCGTAACCGTACCCGGCTTGAGTTTTGGCGACTTGCGTAACCATCAAAAATTGTTTCTCCAATTCGCCGCGCGGGATTTCATAAAATACTTTTTCATCGACGCGGTGCACTTTGAAAACCCCGTCCGAAGTTTTCGCGCCTTTCAAAACTTCGAAGTAAGGCCGTGGTTTATTCAAACCCGATGCGCCGGTGAATGCAGGAATTTCCGTTGCGGTTTGTGCGGAGAGCGAAGTTGCAAAAGCGAGAAAAGTCAGCACGCTGAACAGGTGCCGGAGTCGGTGAATCATGGTCGGTTTAATCGAACTGCGGTTGGAAAAATGTATGAAGTGATCCGAAAGGAAATGTATGCAATTATGCTTGAGGCGGCAACGAAGTTCCCGCTTTGTTGCTACGATGCTTCATAGAAGCGAAGTTACCTCGCCCTTACAATGACGATTCAAAATGCAGATTCTTCGCTGCGCTCAGAATGACGACGGAAAGCAACGCCAAAAATTATCGAAGCGGGCGGGCGAGCACCACCGTTGTGCGGAAGGATTCGGTGCGGGCGGAAATGCTGTCGATGGCTTCGAGGAAAACGACATAGATACCCATCCGTGCGACTTGTCCGCCCTCGTCCAAGCCGTTCCAAACAATCTGTCCTGACTGCGCGGCGCGGCTGCTATTTTCCAAAGTTCGAACGAGACGCCCGCGCACGTCGTAAATCTTGACGCGAATCCGGTTGTCCGCGCCGGTAAGATTGAACGCAATGACGGCGTTGTCATCCCGACCGTCGCCGTCGGGTGAGAACGGGTTCGGCTGCACGGCGACGCTGGTTGCGGGTGCCGAGAGCGACTGCGCAAACGCCGCGTTCTGACGCGCGGGCGAGCCGCCGAATTGACGGTCGGGCGAACTTGTCCAACTGCGCCGGTCGTTGCTCGGAAATTCAGGATTTATTTTTTCGAGCGACTTGCCGCTCGCCGACGATAGAAACGGACTTTCCCAATCGTCGAAGTACCGCACCGAATCAACGACCGCGCCGGTGTTATCGCTCAGTTGCACAAGGCCGTTTTCATTGGCCAATGCGAGGGTTGAACGGCCTCTGACGAAGAAAATTTTTGCGGAGGAATTCGAGAGGTACGTAAATGATTTGATCAACCGCGAGTTTTCGCGCGAAGCCGTGTCTTCGGGCGTGAGCACGGCGTATTCCTTCGGCAGCAGCGTTGAACTTTGGCCGGAATCGGCGGTGAAAAAATAGCGGTCGAACAGGCCGTTCTCATTCGGCAAGGTCGAGACCGACCAACCGGCGAGATTGAAGGTACTGTCGGAGCGGTTGTAGATTTCAATAAAGTCCGGTTGATCTTGAACGAAGTCCGTCGAACTTTGCACCGGCGCATACAAAATTTCATTGACGACGATGGCATTTCGCGGCGAGCCGATCACAAGTTGGCTTAGTGCGGTGTTGCTGGTCAAATCTTCATCGCCCGCCGCCGTGAGCGTGAAAACGAATCGCACCGTATCGCGCGACGCAGGTGTGAATGTATAACTGCGCACCGCGGAATCGTTGGGCGCAACGTCCGAGGCCAACGTGAAAGTTTGAAGTTCTTCATTGCTTTCACCAAGGCCGTTCAGATTGGCATCCTGAAAAATTTTCAGCACCGCGCCATTGCCGAACGGAAGCAAGCCGCGATTGACGGCGGCGAACCCAACGACGACGGGTGTCGTGGGCGGTGCCGAAAATTGCGGTCGTACGCTAAGACGCAGATCACGGTCTCGCGGATTCCGGCTGTTGCGAAAACCCGGCGTGCCGCCGCTGACAAGGCTCGGCAGATAGTTCTGCGGCGCGTCGTTGCGGTTGGGAATAATTTTTTCGAGCGAACGGCCTTTATTTTTTTCATCGCCGATGTAAGTCGCTTTGGCAACCGT
>JACMJS010000208.1 GCA_014380515.1 Chlorobiales bacterium | reverse complement strand
GTTTTCACGATTGCGGAATCCGTCGCCAAAAGCGGCGCGACGATTTTGCGCGGCGGGGCGTTCAAACCGCGCTCGCTCCCCTACGCCTTTCAAGGCATGGGCGAAGAAGGTTTAAAATTACTTCGCGCCGCCGCCGATAAGTTCGGCATGATTCTGATTACCGAAGTGATGGACGCCTCGCAGATTTCACTCGTTGAAAAGTATGCCGACATTTTTCAAATCGGCGCACGCAACATGCAGAACTTCACACTCCTCAAAGAACTCGGTAAATCGCAGATGCCGGTCATGCTCAAGCGCGGACTTTCGGCGACGATTGAAGAGTGGCTGATGTCGGCGGAGTATGTGATGGCGGGCGGCAATCACAACGTCATTTTATGCGAGCGCGGCATCCGAACGTTTGAGACCGCCACGCGCAACACGCTCGATCTTTCGGCGATTCCCGTCATCCATAAAAAATCGCATTTGCCGATCATCGCCGATCCCTCGCACGGCACCGGCCTGCGCGATAAAGTTACGCCGATGGCGCGCGCCGCCGTCGCTGCCGGAGCGGACGGGATTATGATTGAAGTCCACAACTGTCCCGAGAAAGCCAAGTCCGACGGGCCTCAAGCTCTTTACCCCGAACAATTTTCGGAATTGATGACGCAAGTCCGCGCGATTGCCGAAGTGATCGGTCGGCGCGTCGTGATCAACGACCTCGCACAAGAAACAAGTTCGGCAAACCGCGTTACATCGTCTGCGTCTTAACGGCGAGATGATCTCGGTGTCATTTCTCACGCAGCAAGTCGGCAGAAAAATCGAACCTTTTACCCGAGTTGATCTTGAATACGGATCGTCATTTTAAAGCGTTGATGATTGTGTTTGCGATGCTCGGTGCCTCGCGTGCGGCACTCGCGCAAACGCCCGCGCCGATTCCGCTTCAGACCGCCTTGCCGATGCCCGCGCCGCAAATGCCGGTGTTGCCTACCGCCACCGTTTACCGCACCGATACATCCATCGCTACAATTATGAAAGTGGACACGGTGCTCTCGCGGAACGACACGCTGGAAACCTTCGTAACGATGCAAGTACGGGTGCGGCGCGTGCCGGTGCCGCCGCCTCCGGCCACGACGTTTTTTTTCAGCGTGCGTCCGGCGCTGTCGCTGACGCAAAATGCGTTTCAGAATTGGGTCGAGGGCGGGGTGAGTTCCGTGGCGTGGTTGGCGGCGGCGAGCCTTAACTTCGACTACACGTCGCCGGACATCATTTGGCAATCCCGTGCGGAGTTGAACTTCGGGCAAACGAAATTAGACACGAGTTACCTCAAGAAAACCAACGATCTGATTGATCTATCGTCGCAAGTCTTGTTCAAGATTGGCTCGGTGTTTTATCCGCAAGCCTTGTTCAAACTGCGCACGCAGTTCGCGCCGGGTTTTGATTATGCGACGGAACCGGCGCGGCAGATTTCCGGCTTCTTTGATCCGGCCTACATCACGCAAAGCGTCGGCATGGCGTATTACAAATCGGATAGTTTAAATTTTTCCGTCGGCATCGGTCTGCGGCAAATCGTTACCAGAGAGTTTGCCATCTACAGCGATAATCCGGCGACGCCGCAGCCGGAATACTTTAACTTCACCAGCGGTATCGATCTCAACGCCGTGTGGCTCGTCGGCCTGTTGCCGCAAGTTTCTTACCGCGTTCATGCTTCGGCGTTTTCGGCGTTCGACCGGTTGAACGTGTGGGACTACCGGATTCGAAACACGCTGCGTTTCGTCATCAATGATTTCTTGGCGACGCAACTCGGCTTCACCTTGCTCTATCAAGACCTCGCCAGCCAGCGGATTCAGTGGCAGCAAAATTTTCTCCTGACGCTCAGTTACAACTTTAAAAACTTCTGACGATGCCAAAACACATTTTCTCCTTGTGCCTTCTCACCACCCTTGTAGCAACAGCCTTGACGGGTTGCGGGCAAAAAGCCAATGCACCGCAATCGGCAGCACAGACCGCGGCGGGTGATTCGGGTGCCGCAGGCGACTCGGCGTATCAAAAAATTGCAGACGGATACATTGCAAAATTTCTGGCATTCAATCCCGGCTATGCAACCGCGCTCGGCATTCACGATAACGACGGAAAAATTTATGATTACACCCGCGCGGGTTTCGAAGCCGAATACGCCTTTGACAAAGAAACACTCGCGGCTTTAACCTCAATGGATACGGCCAAGCTCAGTGCGGCCATGCGGTATGATTATCAGGTTTTACGCAATGCGGTTCAAAGCTCGGTCTACCGCTTCGAAGATTTTCAGGCGTACCGCAAGAATCCGATGGGTTATGCGGGAGCATTGGACGTGAACATTTACATCAAACGCGATTTCGCGCCGCTGGAAACGCGCGTTCGTTATATCACTTCGATTCTGAACGAAGCCCCGAAAGTTTTCGCCGCGGCCAAAGCGAACTTGGATGATACGCTCGCAAAACCGTTCGTCGAAACGGCCATTCAGATTGCCGAAGGTTCAGCGGCGTTTCTCGGAAAGGATTTGGTTGCCGCGCTAAAAGACGTGAAGAACGACACGTTGATGACGGCCTTCAAAGCCGCGAGCAGCACCGCGATTCGGGAGATCAAGGATTTTGCGGCGTATCTCAAAAAGGAAAAACTTCCGAAGGCGACAGCGAACTACGCGGCGGGTAAGGAAAAATATCAGCGGATGCTCGAGGGCGAGTTCATCACGCTGTCGCCGGAAAAAATTTTAGAGTTGGGTTTGGCAGAATTGAAAAAGGAACAGGACGTTTTCGCCGCGACCGCGAGGAAAATTGACTCAACTAAAAAGCCGATTGACGTTTTCAAAGCCATTCAAAAAGATCATCCGACGGCGGAAGGCCTCATTCCCGACACCAAGAAAAATCTCGAAGCGATCCGGCAATTTTTGGTCGATAAAAAAATCATCACGCTGCCGTCCGAAGTCCGCGTGCGGGTTGAAGAGACACCGCAGTATGCGCGGGCAACGAGCTTCGCCTCGATGGATACGCCGGGGCCTTTCGAGATGAAAGCCACCGAAGCCTATTACTACGTTACGCCTACCGAAAAAGAATGGACGGCGAAGCGCAAGGATGAATGGCTGACGGCGTTCAATTTTTATACGACCGACGTCGTCTCAATTCACGAAGCTTATCCCGGCCACTATGTACAGTTCCTGCATCTGAACGCTTCGCCCGCTACGAAGGTGCAGAAAATTTTCGGCAGCTACGCCTTCATCGAAGGTTGGGCGCACTACACCGAAAAGATGTTATTGGATGAAGGCTTCGGTTACAACTCGCTCGTCGATTCATCGAATCATACCGATACGCTCACCGCCTTGAAGTACCGCTTGGCACAATCGGACGAGGCCTTGCTCCGGCTCTGCCGCCTGTGCGTGTCGGTCAAGACGCATTGCGAAGGCATGTCGCTGGACGACGCCATCAAGTTTTTTGTGGACAATTGTTACTACGAAGGCGCACCGGCGCGGCAGGAAGCCGTTCGCGGCACGTTCGATCCGGGCTATCTTTACTACACGCTCGGCAAACTTCAGATTTTAAAACTGCGCGAGGATTTTAAAACGCAGGAAGGTTCGAATTATTCCCTCCAGAAATTTCACGACGCTATGCTGAAGAGCGGAATGCCGCCGATACGTTTACTCCGCGGCATGATGCTCAAAGACAACGCCATCGCTAACGACATCTTGTAAACCAATCGATGAAAGAGTTTCTCGTTCAACCGCTCCGCGATGCCTTGCAAAGTTTAGGTACCGCCGCTGAAATCCAATTCGAAAAACCCGCCGATGAAAAGTTCGGCGACCTCTCGACGAACGTGGCGATGCAACTGGCGCGCGATCTCAAAAAAAACCCGCGCCAAATTGCCGCCGATATTGTTTCGAAACTTGTGTTGGATAAATCGGTCGTTGAGAAAGTGGGCGTCGCGGGCGCGGGCTTTATCAATTTCTATTTCGCCAAAGGCGCGAGTCTTGTGGCGGCGAAAGAAATTTTGTTGAAAGGCGCAACCTACGGCGAAGGCACGGTGGGTGCGGGGCAGCGGGCGATAGTCGAATATGTGAGCGCCAACCCAACAGGTCCGCTCACCGTCGGGCGCGGGCGAGGCGCGGTCTTGGGCGATACGATTGCGAATCTGCTCGCCGCACAAGGTTACGCGGTAACGCGCGAGTATTATTTCAACAACGCCGGTCGCCAGATGCGCATCCTCGCCGATTCCGTGCGGATGCGTTATTTGGAACTTTGCGGCGATGAAGTCTCCTATCCCGAAGACTACTATCAAGGCGACTACATCAAAGACATCGCGCGGAACATTTTTGAAACGCAAGGCGCGTCGCTGCGGTACTCGCAAGAACTGACGCTGTTCAAAGAAACTGCCGAAGCGGAAATTTTTGAGAGCATCAAGCAAACGCTCGCGCGGCTCGGCATCGCGCATGATGCGTTCTTCAATGAGAATACGCTTTATGAAATCGGTGAAAGCGGTACGTCCCGCTTGGACGACGTGATTTCACGCTTGCGAGAGAAAGGATACATCGAAGAGCGCGAGGGCGCGGTGTGGTTTAAAACGTCGCTGCTCGGCAAAAAGAAGGTCGAGGATAAAATCGAAATCGGCGTAGATACCGTGCTTGTCAAATCGACCGGCGAACCGTCGTACCGTTTGCCCGACATTGCCTATCACATCAATAAATTCGCACGTGATTTCGATCTGATGGTCAATGTGTTCGGCGCCGATCACATCGATGAATATCCCGACGTGCTTCGCGCGTTAAAAGTTTTGGGCTACGATGAAACGAAAGTTAAAGTCGCCATCAATCAGTTTGTTACCACGACGGTAAATGGCGAAGTCGTCAAAATGTCCACGCGCAAAGGCAACGCTGATACGCTCGATGCCTTGATCGATGACGTCGGGGCGGATGCGACGCGGTTCTTTTTCATCATGCGCAACAAGGAAACGCATTTGAATTTCGATTTGGAACTGGCCAAAAAGCAAACGCCTGATAATCCGGTGTTCTATTTGCAATATGCCCACGCCCGCATCTCAGGCATTTTGCGGTTGGCCGTGTCGGAGAAAAATTTCGTCGCCAGCGCAAACGAATATGAGTTGCTCACATCGCTTACGGTGAAGGAAGAAATTGATCTTGCGAAAATTCTTTTGGAGTTTCCCGCTGCGATTGAGCGCGCGGCCTTGACGCTTGAACCGAACCGGCTCATCACCTATCTTAACGGCGTTGCAGAAGTCTTTCACAAGTTTTATCACGAGTGCCGCATCATCGGTGAGCCGGACGCGGTGATGAAGCCGCGACTGTATTTGATTCTCGCCGCGCGGCAAGTGTTTCAAAACGGCTTTAAGATTCTCGGTATTTCTGCACCGGAAAAAATGTAGATTCGACGGCGTTCATTTTCTTTTGTCATTCTAAGCCGCAGGCTCACAAGTGAGCGCAGCGAAGAATTCCTCACGCTCGAAATGCAATTCGGGATTCTTCATCCCGCTTCCCGCTTCAATAATGGGACTTGTAGCAAATGCGTGATTCAAAGCAATGGCGGGATTCAGAATGACAGTGCGCTCTTGGAATAGTATTTTCTTTTTTGCCTTTCAAAAAATTCAAACCGTTTCACCAATGACTTCGAAACATTTTTCTTTCGCCCTGCTCGCTCTGCTGCTCTGCGTCTGCACTTCATCGTTCGCACAGACGGC
>JACMJS010000207.1 GCA_014380515.1 Chlorobiales bacterium | reverse complement strand
TTCGCCTTCGACCAAAACCTCTTCGGTACTTCCGATGCTTTGCCGGTAAATCATTTCCGAGATCGGTCGCTGAACGGCAATGATTTCTTCGAGCCGCCGCTGCTTAACTTCGGCGGGAATATGATCGGCAAAGTGTTTCGCGGCGGGCGTGTTCGGGCGTTCGGAGTAAATAAACGTGAAGGCGTAATCGTATCGCACCGCCCGCAGCAGCGAAAGCGTTTCCTGATGTTCGGCGTCGGTTTCATCGGGAAAACCGGTGATGATGTCGGTGGAAAGGGCGCAGAGCGGTAGCTTCCGGCGGATCATCGCAATTTTTTCCAAGTATTCTTCGCGCGTGTAGTTGCGGTTCATGCGGCCAAGCACCGAACTTGAACCGGACTGTGCGGGCAAGTGAATGAATTTGCAGAGGTTCGGCTGTGCGGCAATCACATCGATCAATTCCTCTGAAATATCTTTCGGGTGCGAGGTTGTAAACCGGATGCGCAGCGATGAATCTAGGAGGCTGGCGCGGTGCATCAAACCGGCGAAACCAAGACGGGAATCTTCATCGAAGTAAGAGTTCACATTTTGGCCGAGCAGCGTAATGTCGCGGAAACCTTCGGCGGAAAGCGTTTCGATTTCTTCGAGAATCGATGAGGCGGGACGGCTGCGTTCGCGCCCCCGTGTGAAAGGCACGACGCAGAACGAACACATGTTGTCGCAGCCGCGCATGATCGAAACGAATGCGCTCGTGCCCGCACGTCGCACCGGCGCGATGTCGGCGTAGGTTTCCTCCAGCGAAAGAAACGTGTTCGCGGCTTTTTGTCCCGTAGATGCAAGGCCGATAAGGTTCGGCAGGCTTCGATAGGCATCCGGCCCCGCGATCAGATCAACCACTTTTTCCTGTTCGAACACATCTTTACGCATCCGTTCCGCCATGCAGCCAAGCAAACCGACGATGAGTTTCGGGTTACGTTTTTTCAGGCCGCGCAGGTGCTGCAACCGGTGATGCACTTTCGTTTCGGCGTTCTCACGGATCGCGCACGTGTTGAGAAAAATGACGTCGGCATCGGCAGGGGAATCGGTGGTGGCGAAACCATCTTGCTGCAAAACGCTCGTGATAATTTCCGTATCGGAAAAATTCATTTGGCAGCCATATGTCTCAATATAGACGCGGCCTTTGGCGGGTGAATCGCCTGAGTGCTTGGAAGTAGCGACGAAGGTTTCTTCACCGCCCGCGGCAACTTCGCGCGAGCCGTCAAGAATATGAAGTTGGGGCAAGGCCGTTTGCGTCGTCATTTGAAAATCCTGAAAAAAAGTTGTGCCGTCAAAGCGAATCCATGTCATCAAATCAGGGCGGCAAAGATACGGCAAAATGCGCGGTCATTCAAGACTTTATAGGAGCAGAGATCAGTATCCGGCGTTTTCATAAAGGCGGGTAAGGTGATGCACGTACTGTGCCTTCGCCGCCGCTCCGATACAGCGTGTGCCTGCCCGTTCCGCCGCCGCTAATGCAAGCCGCGCTTGACCGTCATTGCTAAGTTCCAACGCCGAGCGCATCCAAAGTAAACTTCGCTCAAACTCCAGTTCGGGCTGGGCGAACGGCGGCAGATTTCGCAGCAACTTCACCGTCTCCGAAAAATCGTCGCGGCTGTAGAGCCGTTCGGCAATGAGCAGCGTGAGCAACGGTTGCTTTGCTGAATCCAGTCGCGCTTCGGAGTGTTGTGTGTGCAACAAATGAAGTTTTTCTTCCGCCGAAAGCCGCGATGAAAAATAATTGCCCTCAAGTCCCGAACCGAGATACGCCAAACGAATCGCGGCGGCAAGGTCGTAGCCAAACGAAAGATGTGATTGATAAATCGCCGAAAGCCGCGTCCGCACGCTATCCATGTGATACGCACCGGAAGCCAGCATTGCATTTGCAACGGCGAACCGCGCAGGCAACGGTTCAGCCATTGTACCCGCAATCGAATCAGCTTCGATAATCACTTGCTGAAGTTCAGCGTGATTGTCTATCGCCAGATTTAGGCGAGCCGTGAGGTAGCCGTTCAACGCGCGGGGATTTTTTTGCGACGTCATCGAAAGCACATCCCGGTAAAGATCACGGGCGGTCAAGTATTGCTGAGCCGATGCCGCGCGGGAAGCCTCACGCAACAGTCTGGCGACGGCGTGCGGACACTCGGTTTGAAAAATACTTTTGCGATCAAAGCGAGCTTTCACGTTGCGGCGCAGTTCGGCGGGCACAATGATTTTTTTAAGTGAAGCCGTCCACGCCGCAACCAGCACCGAAGGCGATTGGCCGTAAACTTTTTCGAAGTCGCCTTGTGCATAAACCGCTTTGAACTTTGCGATGCCGTGCTCACGCAACAGAAATTTGACGAACGATCCCATCAAAGTGTAGTTCGCAGGAATCACTCCAGTCAAAAAACCAAACCCGCCGAGAATGGATTCTGCTTTTTGCGGCGCAAGGTTCAATTCAAAAAGAGCCGCGGCTTGTTCATCGGTCGTCCAATCAAGGCCCGGCGTCTCCAGCGCATCGGCGATGCCTTCAATCAATCCGACGCTGGTTGAAATTCCGAAAAGCCGCTCACCGTGCCGCGCGAACAGCACGTGCACCAATTCGTGGCGGATGGTGGATTCAAAACTTTGTTCGGTGATGTGCACTTCGCGTCGCCACGGCTTGGCAAACTCCGTTTCGTCCGCGCCGGTAAAGCGTTTCTTCATTGCCGCATCGGGATACACATAAACATCAAGCTGCATCGCGGAATCACCAATGATGCGGCAAAGGTCTGAGAGTTCAAGCCGGACGCGGTGCTCCAGCCGTGCTTTTCGATCCGGCGGCATGTTGCGATTTGCAATCACAACTGAGTTCGGCGTGAGCGGTGAAAGTTCGCGGTGAATGATGTCGGTCGAAGAAGTGATGCCGAGCGAGTCGCTCTGCAAATTCAGCAAGCCCGCGCTGCCAAGTGTGAAGATGAGCAACGCGGCAAACTGCAATCGCCGCAAATAAAACCGCAACGCAATGATGACGAAGGCGACTGACCATAGCACGGTTTCAAGGCGGAAGAAAACGTAGCGGCTATCCAACTCAATCGTCTCATCGTAAATCGATCCCGCGTAGAAACCGAAGAGATGATTGAAGAAAAAAATCTGCGGTGAGGTGTAAAGCCGCGTCAATACCGGCGCGAGCAACAGCGCGATATAAATCAAAACAAACAGCACGCGCGGCCACCGCACCTTGAACGACCGGATCGCCATCGCCATCGCCCCCGCAAATAAACTTCCGAAACCCGCCGCGAGCACATAAAACAAAAGCCCTTCGAGGTAAGTGCAATTCCTAACGAAAAGCATATTGACCAACAACGCCGCAGGGACGATGGCAAGCAGGATCAGCGAGCCTCGTACTTTCTTCCACAGCGGCCACGGTCTCAACCAATAGAATCCGATTACCAGCGGCACAAACACGCCCGACGCAAGTGATGATTCGTAACCGAGTGCGTTGAAGAGCGGCGTTAGCATCAATGCCAGTGCGAGCAGAGCGACTGCGAACGGATGCAACCGCAACCGCAGGCGCGATAAGAAACGGCGGGAGCGGCCAAAGAGATCAGTTGCCATAGCCGCAGAAATAAATCCAATCCGTTTCGCCTTTGGCGGCTTGTTGCTTGGCGTAGAACTTCAGGCTCTTCGACAGCGATACCCCGGGGTCTTTGAGGGCGAGTTCAAATGCAATGCGGTATTCGGTGAGTTCATCGGCGGTGAAATCGGAAAAGAGCAGCACGCTTTCTTTGACCGTCTCGAAAAACTTCGGCTCAACGACGCGCGTCTCCGAAAGCCCTGTGAAATCAAGCGTTCGCGGACGAGTAACGTTTTTCGAGAGTTCCAACTGCATCGTCGATGTCAAATAAGAAACATCGATCTGCTCGATAAGGAAAGATTCGCCGCCCAAAATGTGAAACGGCACGCCGAGCGACGAGACGAAAATAATTTTCTGCAACCGCAAGGGCGCGGCGAGTTTCGGTTCGAGCGGCTGATAAAAAACTTCCGTCAGTCGCCGCTGCGCCGCATCCTGTTTCAACGCCGCCGCATTCGGCCTGTCGTTGGTAAAAAAATTCCGCCGCAATTGAGCGAGCGATTTTTCCAACTCTACTTTCGTGATTGCGCTTCGCATGACATCCACCGACGTTTTTGTAATGAAGATCGTCGTTGCCAAACTATCGGCGTGAAACACTTCAGCGACCGCCGTGCCTTCGGGCAATGTTTCCTGTAGCGATTGGAGTGTCATCGCTTTGGGTTGAAAGAGGGCGGCGTAGTTCGGGTTGCGGGCTTTGAGCGATTCCAATTGTTCATAGAGCCGTCCTTGCTTTTCGCCGAGTGAGCGGGCGATGAAGGGCTGACGGGCTTCGCGGTCGGCTCTCGGCAAAAATGCAAGACTATCCTGCAAGAGTTGAAGCCCCGCCATTTCGGCGCGCAATCGTTTCGCCTCCTGAAAAGTTTTATTGGCTTCACTGTCCGAGAGCGTGATTTCACGTTCAATAGGCACGCGGCGCTGATCCAACATCTTGATACGTTCGGAAGTCTCGTAGGCTTCGAGGTAACGGGCTTGTTCGATGAGCAAGTCGATAAGTTTGTAGAATCCGTTTTTGAAATCCGCGGCAAGTTTTTCGGAAGGCGGTTCGTAAAGGATCGATTCATACAGTTCAAGTCCCTGTTGCAATTTCTCGATCCGCTCTGAGGCAAGAGCATCAGGTGAAACGCCTTGCAGCGTGGCGGTGTAGGCCATGCCGAGTATGAATTCGTTTCGGCTGAACAAATCGAACGACCGGGCGAGGCTTTCGGCGCGCAGCGTAACGAGCGACTGCGCCTCGGCGGAAAGCATCGCGCGCTGGGTTTCATTACTCTCTTTGGTGAGCAGTCCCAGCGTTTTATTCATAAACCAGCTGGCGTCTTTGCGATGCAGGTCGAACGCCGCAAGCACTTCCGACGCCGCAACGCCGATCTGATATTTCACCGTGCGCTCCGCATCCGATGTCGGTGGTGCGGCCATTTCCGATTTTTGAATCTCTATAATTCTGCGCAGAAAAAATTCGCTGCTGTCGCGGCCTTTCGATCCGGTAGGATAGCCGTCGAACAGGCGAGCGAGACCGGCGTTGGCCTGAACTTGAATGAGCGGCTTAGGCGAGTTGCGGGCGAGCAGGAAAAAACGTTCGGCCAGATCAACGCTGTCCTGCGCGGCATAAAGCGTTGCAAGTTGAATGTGATTGCTTTCCGTCAGCGGCGAGAGGCTGCGAAGGCGGGCGACGGCTTCATTTTTTTCACCGAGCAACAAGTGCAGCCGGATTGATTCGGTTGAGATGAAACGCAAATCTTGAACTGCATCGGCGGGTGTGAATTGCCGGGCAAACGAAAGATGAACCAAGGCTTCGCGGAGCAGCCCGAGCCGCGCTTCAATATCGGCGGATTCGAGAAATCCCTTTTGCGCGTTGCTCCACCGTCCGAGCAGGGTGTCGCGCCTTGCCGCGTCGGTAAAGGCGTTGAGGGCGAGGGTATAATCAAAAATGGTTTTGGCGGCAACGCCTTCCGCAAATCGCTTGTCAGCCTCTGCAAGTTGCTTTTCGGATGTGCCGCCGCACGCCGCGCAAAAGAGCATCAGAAAAGACATCATATTCCGCACTGCGATGGTGCCGAAAATGTTTTGCGAAGGCAAACAATGTTTGGATGATTTCACAAGTTTCAGGTTTATTGTGCCGCTTAAAATGCCATGATGAAATGAAGTGATTGAAAATAGAAAAACTTCCGGCGTAACACCTTAGTCCATTTCAACACCGTGATTCAACACCATGATCGAAACCGTTGAACTCAAACCGCTCACACCTGAAACTTTCGGTGCGTTCTTCGCGCTCATCGCCGCGCTCGCGGATTTCGAAAAGTTGCCGCCGCCGGATGATGAAGCTGCGGCGCGGTTGAAAGACCATGCTTTTGCCGAACGCCCGAAATTTGAAGCCCTGCTTGCGTTTGCGGGCAGTGAGCCGGTCGGATATGCAATTTTCTTCGAGACTTATTCTTCGTTTCTCGCTAAGCCGACCCTGTATCTCGAAGATGTTTTCGTGATCGAACCGTTTCGTGGCCGCAAAGTCGCGTCGCAAATTTTCAGGCATCTTACCGCGCTTGCGGCGGAGCGGCAGTGCGGACGGATGGAATGGCAAGTGCTTGAGTGGAACACGCCTGCAATCAAGTTCTACCAAAAACTCGGCGCCGTGCATCAGGCCGCGTGG
>JACMJS010000206.1 GCA_014380515.1 Chlorobiales bacterium | reverse complement strand
CATTACGGCTGACGAAAGCCATCGCCACAGAGCGCGATGCGCCCGCTGTCTCCGAAGGTTCGCCACGCCTGAACGATCGCCCGCCGCCGGAAGATTCAGCGGCATCAATACAACTACCGGAGACGGACGCGGCGGCTGATGCACGCCTTCCGTCAACCGATGCCGCCACCGGCCTCACCGAGGCAACGGAAGATTCACTTGCGGATGCGATTGTAGATATGAAAGAAAATTCGGATGCAAAGCCCGATGCCGAAGAGCGTTCGGACGAAGATGTGGATGAGGAAATCAAAGTAGAACTGCCCAAAGACTTACCGACGCCGCACGACGATAAACCAACCTCGCGCGAAGAAGATTTTGCACTCATCGATCAAACCCGCGACGGCGACACCCAAGAGCGCGACGCGGCCTACAAACGGTTGCTGAGTAAGTATCGCGGACAAATCTACAACCTCGTCTTTCGCATCGTGCACGACGCGGGCGAAGTCGATGATCTCGTGCAGGAATCCTTTGCAAAAGCGTTCAACTCGCTTGCCTCGTTCAACAAAGAATTTGCGTTCTCAACATGGCTCTACCGCATCGCCACCAACAGCAGCATTGACTATCTGCGCAAACGCCGCCTGAAAACCTTTTCGATTGATAAACCCATCCGCACGAAAGACAGCGAATATCAGTTCGAGATTCCCGATACCACTTCCGAGCCGGACGACAATCTGATGCAAGACCAGCGCGACCGGCTCGTCCGCGAAGCCATTTTGCAACTGCCGGTAAAATATCGCAAGGTCATCGAGATGCGGCATTTGCAGGAACGCACCTACGAGGAAATCGCCGAGGAATTGAAGAAGCCGCTCGGCACGGTGAAGGCGCATATTTTTAGAGCGCGCGAAATGCTTTACAAAATGTTGCGCGGCAAACTTCAAAACTTTTAAAGGCAGGGCGGGCAACCGGTGGGGGAACGACGGTGCATCACTTCTAATATCTTCAACGATTGTCCTTCAACGACCGTCGCCAAACATCGCTCGCCCTTGGCCGCCTTTACCTCAACGCGGATTCACGCCGCACTGTAATACAGTTTTACCGGACGCAAGTTGAGCAACACCAATTGCAACAAGTGAATCGCCATAAATGAAAAGGCAAGTACCGGCGTGCGAAATGCGGCGTCGGCGGGCGGTGCGGCAACGGCGACGATGATGGCAACGACGAGATCAATGAAGCCGTAAAGATTCCACGCCAGCGCGAACGTGCGTCCAACGCCCGTGCTGCCGCCCCTTCGAGCGCGAAGCAACATATAAACGGCGACGGGAGCGAGCATGCCTGCAATCATGTCGCCGATGCCGGGCAAATAGTGCAGCGGGTGCAAACTTCCGGCAACCGTGGCAAGCGTGCGCTGCGAACCGCCGATGAGCCGGATCGTGTTGATCGCGGTCAGAGCGGCCATAATCCACACCGCAAAAGGGCGCGACAACAGAGATGCCGGTTGTGACGGCGGATGAGACGGAGATGTATTCATGTATTTTTTTGATCGTTGGCAGGTGGGTATGCGGCGTCTAACGCACCGCGAAATCCAAAGTTGAATAATACCGACGAACGGCAATAGACGCCGATGAATGTCGATGAATGGCAGTGCGGCGCAAGGATAGAATTTTTTT
>JACMJS010000003.1 GCA_014380515.1 Chlorobiales bacterium | reverse complement strand
GGGAAAGTGATCGTGCCGAAATACACCAGCGTGCTTTCCGAAGCGGACAGTGCCGGATATGTGAACGGGCAAGGAATGGGTTTGGCGAAAGCGGCGGAACTGAACGGCTATCCGGGGCCGAAACATGTTTTGGAATTGGCAGAGCAACTGCGTCTTTCCGAATCACAAGCGGAGCGAACAAAGCAAAGTTTTGACTCGATGCACCTTGATGCCGTCCGGCTCGGCAAAGCGATTGTAGAAAAAGAGCAGCGGCTTGGAAAAATGTATGCGGAAAAGAAAGTCACACCGGAAAATCTTGCGCCGCTCGTCATGGAAATCGGCGCGCTGCAATCACAGTTGCGACTGGTGCATTTGAAAGCGCATACCGACATGGTAGCGATTCTTTCGGAAGGGCAAATTAAAAAGTATGCAGAACTGCGCGGCTACTTGAAACCAACGCAGATGCAGCATCAACACTAAGGGCGTCGGCGCAACAATGGCAACACCAGAAACAACTTTGCATATCAAGAATATGGTTTGCGACCGGTGCGTGCGCGTCGTGATGGAAGAGCTTGAACGGTTGGGCTTGAAGGCGCGGCGGGTTGTACTCGGTGAAGCGGTCATCGAAAGCGGCGCGGGTTTAGATATGAAAGCCATCCGTGCAGGGTTGCGGGACAGCGGTTTTGATTTGCTCGAAGGCAAAACGGCGCGGGTGATTGAAAAAGTGAAGCGGCTCATCATTGAGTTGATACACTCAGGAAAAGTGCGGGGCATGAAAGTCAATCTCTCCGTCTACTTATCGCAGGCGACGAGTAAAGATTATCACACGCTCAGCTCGCTGTTTTCTTCGGTGGAGTCGGTTACGATTGAGCGGTTTTTCATTTTGCAGCGCATTGAGCGGGCGAAAGAACTGATGATCTATGATGAACTCTCGCTGGGTGAAATCGCCTATCAGCTGGGCTACAGCAGCACGTCGCATTTGTCGAATCAGTTCAAACAAACAACGGGACTTTCGCCGCGTGCATTCAAGCGGGCAAGACAGCAAGAGCGGCGGGCGTTAGATGCCGTGCAGCGTGCGTAAGCGAGCATCAGTAAACGGTGATGGAAATTTTGCAACTCTTTCCGAAGATTATGTAAGGCATCGGGCAACGCGCAAGCGTATCATGGCGATGTCTTTAAGCAATGTTTTTAACAAGGGAAAATCAACGGAGGATATTTTTATGACAACGCAAACGTATCAGACCCAAACGTACCAGATCAACGGAATGCACTGCGGCTCGTGCGTGGCGCGGGTTCGGAAAGCCTTATCAGCCGTGGTGGGCGTTGAATCGGCAACGGTTACGCTGCGGCCTGCCGAAGCCGTCATCACATCGCAAGAGCCGCTGGATGCGCGTGCCCTCAACGCTGCCGTGCAAGAGGCGGGCAACTATTCACTCACGCGAGAAACGGAGTCTCCGACCAAAGAACTTTAGCCATCCATCAATCACCTGATTACACCTAAAACCATAGAACCATGAAACCCAACTTGTTTTTTACCGCGCTGTGGGTGAGCCTGATACTTGTGGCTGCGCCGCCCGTCCGCTCGCAAGAAACGCATCAAGGACATCAGATGCCTGACACGGCGAAAAAATCGGATGCAAAAAAATCCGGTGAGATGAACATGTCGGGCGAAGCGGATAGCACGGTGAAGATGGATCAGATGAGCGGAATGCGGATGAACAGTTCCGTGCTGCTCGCCGTGCCGATGTCGCAGGGCGGTTCGGGCACGAGTTGGCATCCTGAATCCTCGCCGATGTATATGGCGATGTTTATGCCGGGCGCGTGGATGCTGGGCGTGCACGGCAACCTCGCCTTGCGCTATACCAATCAAGGCGGCCCGCGCGGTGGCCGTGTGTTTGACGCGCCCAATTGGGGAATGCTGATGGCGCAACGTCCGCTCGGAAGCAACGGACAGTTGGGACTGCGCGCGATGATCAGTTTAGACCGCCTCACCGAAGGCGGCAACGGTTATCCGCTGCTGCTTGCTTCCGGCGAAACGTGGCAAGGCGAACGGCTCATCGACCGGCAGCATCCGCACGATTTTTTTTCGGAACTTTCCGTTTCCTACAGCGGGCGGTTTTCGGAATCGGTCAGCGGATTTATTTATCTCGGCTACCCGGGCGAACCGGCTTTGGGCGCACCGGCCTTTATGCACCGGCTTTCGGCGATGAACATTCCCGATGCGCCCATCGGACATCACTGGCAAGATGCAACGCACATTACTTTCGGCGTGGCGACCATCGGCGTTGCGCTCTCGAATAAAGTGCAGTTGGAAGGATCGATTTTCACCGGACGCGAACCCGACGAAGAACGCCTTGGGTTCGATACGCCGCGTTTTGATTCATACAGCGCACGCCTTTCTTACAACCCGATTAAAGAACTCGCGCTGCAAACTTCTTACGGCTACACCAAAGACCCCGAAGGCGAAGGCGTGGATGTACGTAAAACCAATGCCTCGGCGATTTACACGGCGCGCATCAGCGAAAGTGATTGGTGGTCGGGCACATTGATCTGGAGCGCGAACGATGATGTTGAGGCCGGATTTCAAAACAGCGTGCATCTCGAATCGCAGTATACTTTTTCAACGAACGCAGTTTATACGCGGTTGGAATTGGTCGAGAAAGCGCAGCATGAGTTGGGCGTGTTTATCGAGCCGGATAAAAAAGAATTGGTCGGGGCTTACACGCTGGGCTACAGCCGACGAATTTTTTCGGAGGGCGGCGTGGATGTGAACTTAGGTGCACAGGGCACGATTTATACGATACCGGAAACCTTGTCGCCGTTTTATGGCAAGTCGCCCGCGTCGTTTCAAGTCTATCTGACGCTGCGTCCGTCGCTGATGCTGGACATGATGACGATGGGGCGAAGCGCAAGCGGGACGATGAATCACACACATTAATTTAAACGGAATACGAACATGACGAAAGATGTGGTTTGCGGAATGGCGGTGGATGAGACGAAAACAAAATTTCATTCCGAGTACGAAAGTGAAGCGGTTCACTTTTGCTCCGCCGGATGCAAAACCAAGTTTGACGCCGCGCCGGAAAAATATATTTCACCGGACGTTTCATCGAACTCTCCCTTATCCGAAATTGATTTCGGCAAGCTCAATCAGGGGGCTGGGGGGATTAACCCGCAACTATTTTCGCTGCCGGTGATTCAACCGATGCAGCCGGAAACCGCAAAGCCTGTCAAGGCATTGCCGGACAGCGTGAAGACGCAAATCGCCACGCTCGATATTTCGGGAATGCACTGCGCGGCGTGCGTTTCAACGGTTGAACGCGCGCTTGTAAAAACCGAAGGCGT
>JACMJS010000205.1 GCA_014380515.1 Chlorobiales bacterium | reverse complement strand
TTGAAGGATGCGGGCGAAGCACCCTATCACTCGGAAGGTTACGGCGATCTTTCGTGGGTGCTGCTCGATTATGTCAATGTCGTCGTGCATATTTTTCTCAAAGACAAACGTGCTTTCTACGGCATCGAAACGCTTTGGGGCGATGCGAAGTTGGTTTCCGTCTCCGATGAACTTCCCGCTGAAGCCGCACCAACAAAGGCGAAAACCGTGAAGCCGAAAACTTCCAAAGCAGTAAAGCCGAAATCAACGACACGTAAAACCGCTGCACCTGCGGCCAAGCGACGTACGGCGGCGCGTAAGGCATAACGAAAATTTTTTACGCGACTTTAAAATGGCAACGGCTCGGGAGTTCACCTCGAGCCGTTTTTATTTCTCAACTTGTGTTACCGCGCTGCGTCGCCGGTTTATTTCTTTCCTTTCGTGTGGCCGTTTTTACTTTGTCCGCGAAGCGAAGCATCGCCAGCAACGCCGCTCAGACCGTTCGTTGCGGCACCGGCGGTGATCATCTTTTTAAACGGTTTGGTCGAAGTTTTTTTCTTCTCCTGCGCGTTATGTGCTTTCAGCCGTTTGACTGAATCCAAAATCGACCGCTCGGCCATAAAGAAATCCTCCCATCCGAAACTTTCAACCGCTTTGCCTTCCAACTGTTTATAGACATTGAAGAAATGCTCGATCTCGTTGGGCAAGTGCGGCGGCAAGTCGGCGAGGCGATGGACGTTGTTGTAAATCGGATCGTGAATCGGGACGGCGAGAATTTTATCGTCGTTGCCTTTATCGTCGCGCATCTTGAGCATTCCGACGGGACGCACTTCGATCAGGCAGCCGGTGAATGTTTCACCGTGCGTCATCACCATTACGTCGAGTGGATCACCGTCTTCAGCGAGCGTGTTCGGGATGAATCCGTAGGCCGTTGGGTAATGCACCGATGCATAAAGCACACGGTCTAATTTGAAGACGCCGAGTTTCGAATCGTATTCATATTTGTTGCGTTCGCCTTTCGGACACTCGATGATCGCATTGACATCTTTGGGCGGATTAACGCCGGTGGGCAGGTTTTTAAAGTCGGTCATTGCGGTTATTTCTTTTTCGCTTTGCTGATAGAGACTTTGCGCTTGGCTTTGGCGGTCTGAATTTTCTTGCGGTGTTTCTTAGCGGCTTGCTTGTCTTTCTTATTCATCTGTTAGAATATGTTTGAAGTTGGTTTAATTTTTGGAGTGCGAATCTAACACTTTTGCCGCGTCCAGCAAAGACTTTCAGCCTCTTGCCTCTTCCCATCGTTCCCCCTTGTCAAAGGGGGTTAGGGGGATTTGGATTTATCCTCGCCGACGAGTTCAATCAGCACGCGGTTTGTTTGTTTCGGATTGAGAAAACTGACGAGTTTATGTTCCGCTCCCAGCCGCGGCGCATTGAGCGGTTCAAACCCGCGTGCAGCGACATCTTTCACTTCCGCATAAATATCATCCGTCTCGAAAGCCAAGTGATGCAAGCCTTCACCGCGCTTCTCAATAAACTTTGCTACCGTGCTTTCCGCCGAAGTCGCTTCTAAAAATTCAATCTTCGTATCGCCGATGCGCAGGAACGCCACCCGGACCTGTTGCGACGGCACATCTTCAATCGTGATTTCACCCACGCCTGCGTCAATGAGTTGCTTGAACGTCGCAAGGGCTTCATCCAAACTCTTCACGGCGATGGCAATGTGATCGATTCTTTTCAGCATAAAGCGCAGTCGTTAGTCGAAAAGCCTCTTTACTAACGGCCCTCTCAATTCATCACCTTGAAAAATTCCTTGTTGGTTTTGGTGTTGCTCATCTTGCCCAAAATAAACTCCATGCCTTCCATCGGACTTTTATCGGCGAGGAACTTTCTTAGCAACCATATCCGCGAGATTTCTTCGGGTGTTACAAGCAGTTCTTCCTTGCGGGTACCGGATTTCAAGATGTCAATCGAGGGGAAGATGCGGCGGTCGGAGAGGCGGCGGTCGAGCAAGAGTTCCATGTTGCCCGTGCCTTTGAATTCTTCGAAAATCACATCGTCCATGCGCGAGCCGGTATCGACGAGCGCCGTGGCGATGATCGTCAACGAGCCGCCTTCTTCCACATTGCGCGCCGCACCGAAAAAGCGTTTCGGCTTGTGCAACGCATTCGAATCGACACCGCCCGATAAAATCTTACCGGAGTGCGGAATGACGGTGTTATGTGCCCGCGCCAGCCGCGTGATGGAATCGAGCAAGATCACCACATCGCGCTTCGCTTCAACGAGCCGCTTCGCTTTTTCCAACACCATATCGGCGACCTGTACGTGGCGTTCCGGCTCTTCATCGAAAGTCGAACTGATGACCTCCGCCTGTACGGTGCGTTCCATGTCGGTAACTTCTTCGGGACGCTCATCGATCAGCAGCACGATCAAATAGACTTCGGGGTGATTGCGAGCGATGCTGTTGGCGATCTTTTGCATGAGCATCGTCTTACCCGTTTTCGGCTGGGCGACGATGAGGCCGCGTTGTCCTTTGCCGATGGGCGTGAAGATGTCCATGATGCGCATGGAGTATTCACCGGGCGCGGATTCGAGCTTGAGTTTTTCGTTCGGATAGAGCGGCGTGAGGTTATCGAAGAGCACGCGGTCGCGTGTAACTTCCGGTTCTTGGCCGTTGATGTTTTCGATTTTGAGCAGCGCAAAAAACCGCTCGCCTTCTTTCGGCGCGCGAACTTGGCCTTTGACGGTATCGCCGGTTCGCATGTTGAACCGCTTGATTTGCGAGGGCGAAACGTAAATGTCGTCGGGACTTGAGAGGTAGTTGTAATTCACCGACCGCAAAAAGCCGTAGCCATCGGGGATCGTTTGCAGCACGCCGCTGTTGGTGATAAGACCTTCGACGAAGTTTTCTTTCTGCGTCTGCGCCTCGATGATTTTGTAGATGAGTTCATCTTTGCGCAGGCCGCTCGAGGCGACGTTCATCTCTTTGGCGAGTTGCGCCAGTTCCGGCATTTTCTTTTTCTGGAGGACGTTGATGTCCAAGCCATTCGTGCCGTTCGTACCGTTTGCGCCGTTTGTCGCGCCGTCGCCGTTCGTGATAACGGGATTTGCCATAAAAATTTCCTTCTGATTTCTTGGTGGTTAAATAAAAATGATACTTTCGGTTTGCCGCGCTGCGAACGATTCCTCGGCGGTTCGTCAATCGACTGTAGAATAAAAATTCCGGTTGTTTATGCTTGAGATAAGGTTTCAGGGAGTATGGTTGCAGCGTGTGAAATGTGCTTCGGGATGATCGTAACCACAG
>JACMJS010000204.1 GCA_014380515.1 Chlorobiales bacterium | reverse complement strand
TATAAAAGCGTCTGCGGATCGACGGGGCGGATATACCACAGCCGCGTCACCAAAATGCCTTTCTTCGTGTCTTTGATTAAATCTTCGAGCGAAGCGTCACCGCCCGCAACCACAATGCCTGCGGGCGTCGGCACGGCTTTCACGTTTTTTTCCTTCGCCCAATACCGTGCGTAGAACAAGTTCTTCACGACGCCTTTTTCGATCCACGTCGTTTTTTCGCGCGCCCGTCCGTCGCCGCTCCACGGTGATGCGGGGATGTCGGGATTCGTAGGGTCGGAGGTGATCGTGATGCGTTCATCCACAATCCGCTCGCCCAATTTATTTCCGCCTCCGGGCTTCGAGTAAAAACTGCGGCCTTCATCGGCGCTGCGGGCGTCCATCGAGTTGATCATCGCGCCCAATAAACTCGCGTCCGTATTGGCGAAGAGCGCGGCGGGTTCGAGAATGACGGTGTATTTACCCGGCTCAATCGCTCTGGCGGTGCGGGATTGCAAGGCTTTGTCAATCGCAATCTGCGAGGCTTCACCGGTATTCAATTTTGCGGCGTCGTTGTAATCGCGCGTGGCATAGCCTGAACCCGTGCCGTCGTCGGTGCGCACGGTAACGGAGAAGTTTACGCCCGTCGACCGGTTGTACGCGAACAAATTTTTCGAGTTCATAATCGCCGCAAAGTTTTCGCTGTGCTCCAAGAAACCTGCGGCGGTCAGGCCTTTCGCGCGGCACGGCTCGATGCTGTCCGCAGCGGCTTTCGCGCGGTATTCAGCGTCGATCTTTGCGGTTGCCTCGAATGCGGCTTTGGTTTCGAGATACTGTTGCGGTTCAAGTACTGGCATCGATTCGGGATTTTCCGGCGCGAGTTTCGCCAGTTCCTCGGCGCGCTGTACCACCTTTCGCAGTGAAGCGTCATCGAACTCGTTGATGCTCGATGCGCCGGAGCGTTTGCCGAACATCGCGGTAACCCCGAGCGTCATGTTGATTTCCGTGCCGGAAGTCGACACGCTGTTGCGGGCGTAGCGGATGTTGCCGCCTTTCGTGCCGCCGAGACTCGCCGAACATTCATCGGCTTTCGAATAACTCAAAACTTTTTTGAGGATCGCTTGCGTGTCTTCCTTCGAGAGTATTGGCATGGTTGATATTTTTTGGTTGTTGTTTGAACCCCTCTGCGCTCCCCTTTGTCAAAGGGGAGATTGTGTGAATGCGCGAAATGCAACGAATGCGCGGAATACGCTTTGTTACGTTTTTGCTCTTTTGCTTTTTCACCTTCTAATTATTTCTTCATCACTCTCCCCTTTAACAAAGGGGAGATGTCCACAGGACAGAGGGGTTTCTTAAATCTTCCGTCCGGTGTTGATCACATTCACGCCGCTGAAGCGCGTCGTCGCAGAGCCGTGCGAGACCGCGCTCGATTGGCCGGGCTGACCTTTGCCGTCGTTGAACGAACCGCCGAGCCGGAAATCACTTTCATCGCAAATCGCCGTGCACGCATTCCAAAACTCCTGCGTGTTCGATTGATACGCGACGTCCTTCAGCATCCCAACGATTTTCCCGTTTTTGATTTCATAAAAAAGCTGGCCGCCGAACTGAAAGTTGTATCGTTGCTGATCAATCGAGAACGACCCGTTGCCCACAATGTAGATGCCCTTCTCAACACCCGCGATCATCTCATCGACGGAGAGTTTCGACTTCCCTGCTGCGAGCGAGACGTTCGGCATCCGTTGAAACTGCACCGAACTCCAGTTGTCCGCATAGCAACAGCCGTGCGATTCCGTTTCGCCTAAAATTTTTACCTGATCGCGGATCGCTTGATAGTTCACAAGGATGCCGTCCTTCACCAAATCCCACCGCTTCGTCTTCACACCTTCATCGTCGTAGCCGACCGCACCGAGTGAACCCGGCTGTAGTTTATCGGCGAACAGATTCACAATCGGGCTGCCGTACTTAAATGTTTTCGATTTCCATTTATCGAGCGTGGCGAAACTTGTTCCGGCGTAGTTGGCTTCATAGCCGAGCACACGGTCGAGCTCCAGCGGATGTCCGACCGATTCATGAATCGTCAGCCAGAGATGCGACGGATCAAGTACCAAATCATACTTGCCTGCATCGACCGATTTGGCGGAAAGTTTTTCCTGAACCTGCTTCGCCGCGAGCGCAGCATCTTCGATCATATCATAACTCTGCTTGTAGCGGGTGGTGATGCCCGCACATTTATCGGCGGGCTTTGCATCAAGATATTCGTAGCCCAAACCCATCGGTGCGGAAAGTGCGGCGCGAGTCTCGAACTTTCCCGATTTAGGGTTGACGCCTGTAACTGTGAAAGTCGGGAAGATGCGGTGTACGTCTTGTTCGATGTATGAGCCGTCGGTTGATGCGAAATACTTTTGTTCGTTGATGAGAAAAAGCACCGAGTTGACAAACTTCGCCCCGTTCTTCATCGCCGCATCACTAACGGCGAGCAGGAGATCGACTTTCTCTTTCACCGGCACATCGAAACCGTTTTTGACAATCGGCGTGCGCCAACTGACTTCGCCCAGCGATTTCGTCGGTGCAAGTTCGACGGGTTCTTTCTGAATGCGGGCATTGGCTTTGGCGGTGATGACGGCATCTTCCGCCGCACGCGCAATCGTTTCGGGAGAGATGTCGGAAGTCGATGCGAAGCCCCACGTGCCGCCCGCAATGACGCGAATCCCGACGCCGTAAGATTCGGAACTGGCGATGTTCTGCACTTTATTTTCGCGCGTGGCGACGGCTTGGCTGAGGTATCTGCCGATGCGAATGTCGCAGTAGGTCGCGCCTTTGCTGCGTGCGGCGTTCAAAGCGATGTCGGCAAGTTTTTTCTTATCGCTTGCGTCCATCACCGCTGCGGCAAAGTCCGGCGGCACGCTCGCAGCAAAAGCACTGAGAGGTAACAGCGTCGAACCCAAACCGATGCCGGTGAGTTTTAAGAAGTCGCGTCGTTTCATCATCGTTGAAGTGCTCGGTTAAAAATGTTCCGGTTGGAAAAGCTGAAGTAGAAATTCAAGTAGAGATGTAGGTGAAGTTGCAAAACCAAAGTTGGTTCTCAAAGCACGTCGCACAAAAAATTATCTGAATATGGCTGAACCCAAAAAAGAATCTTTCTTCCGGCGTTTCCTGCCGCCGCCCGCGCCGCAATCAGGCGATGATCCGCAGTTGGGATTTAAAGACCGCGCGAAAGCGTTGCGCAATTTACCGCCGCTCTTCAAACTGATCTGGGAAACGAGCCCCGCCATGACCGTATCCAACCTGCTGCTGCGGCTTCTCCGCTCCGCCCTGCCGCTCGCCTCGCTTTACACCGGCAAACTTATCATCGATGAAATTATTTTTCTCGCCGCCCTGACCGCACCGGCGGTACCCGACTTTTCGCGGCTCTGGCTTTTCATTGCGCTGGAGTTTGCCGCAGTTATCCTCTCCGATATTTTATCGCGTGCGACCGCACTCATCGATAGTTTGCTCGGCGACCGGTTTTCGAATGCGACTTCCGTCCGCCTGATGCAGCACGCCGCCACGCTCGACTTGGACATGTTTGAAGACGCCCTGTTCTACGATAAACTCGAACGCGCCCGTCAGCAAACCGGCGGACGCATCACACTGATGTCGCAGGTTCTCACACAAGTTCAGGATTCGATCACGATGCTCTTTCTCGCCGTAGGATTGATTGCTTTCAATCCGTGGCTGATCGCGTTGCTCGTCGTTACGCTCGTGCCCGCGTTTCTCGGCGAAGCGCACTTCAACGCGCGGAGTTATGCATTGTCGTTTTCACGGACGCCGGAACGACGCGAACTCGATTATATCCGTTACACCGGCGCCTCCGACGAGACAGCGAAGGAAGTCAAAGTTTTCGGACTCTCACTGTTTCTCACCGACCGGTTCAAGACGCTCTCGGATAAATTTTATAGCGAGAATAAAAGCCTGTCGCTGCGCAGAGCCGCATGGGGATTGGGACTTGCGGCCATTGCGAGTGCAGGATACTATGCGGCCTACGCGATGATCGTCCTTCAAACCGTGAACGGAAATTTATCGATTGGCGATTTAACTTTTCTCGCCGGTTCCTTCGCGCGCTTGCGATCTTTGCTCGAAGGCATCCTCGGACGCTTCGCTAGCGTCGCCGATGGTGCTCTTTATTTGCGCGACTTGTTCGATTTCTTCGAAATGAAACCGCGCATCGCCGCGCCTTTGAAACCGAGACCGTTTCCCAAACCGATCCTCCACGGATTCGTTTTTGAAAACGTCGGCTTCAAATATCAACCGAACGGCAAACCCGCCGCGCCGGAAGCCGTATCGAAAAATGGAAACGGTGCAACAGGCAACGATGCAACAGACATCGCTGACGACGAACCATCGGCAAAGCCGCGTGAGCGTTGGGCGAACCGGCATTTGAGTTTCACGCTGAAGGCGGGCGAGAAACTTGCGCTCGTCGGCGAGAACGGCGCGGGGAAAACGACGCTCGCCAAACTCTTCTCGCGGCTCTATGATCCGAGCGAAGGCCGCATCTTGCTTGACGGCTACGACCTGCGCGAATACGATCCTATTGAACTTCGCAAAGAAATCGGCGTCATCTTCCAAGACTTCGTGCGCTACCAACTGACGGCTTCCGACAACATCGCCATCGGCAGAATTGGTGAACGGACGAACAGGCCCCGCATCACCGATGCCGCGACACGGAGTCTCGCGGGCGGCGTGATCGAAAAACTTCCGAAGGGATACGAGCAGATGATCGGTCGAAAGTTTTC
>JACMJS010000203.1 GCA_014380515.1 Chlorobiales bacterium | reverse complement strand
CGCCAGCGAAAACATTCACCGAGTCGAACGCCATGCCGAATCCGGTCTCAAGTCCAAAGAGACTTTCCATCGTGATCGCGCCGCCCTGATGCGCGTTGTAACCGAGCAGCATCAATATGGCAACAACACCGAAGGCAAAGACCGGACGAAATCCCAGCAACCATAGTGCCGCGTCGGTAGTGGCGTCAGCGGCGGTTGCAAAATTGTTCGTTGCACCTTCGCGGCGTTGCAACCGCGCGACCGTCCGCTCTTTGAAAAAAGGTTTGAATGCAGCCGGATGCTGTTCGGCGTGATGGCGATACGTCATCAGCATCTTTTCCGCTTCGCGCAGGTCGGGCGAGTTTTGCAGTGTCGCCTCAAGTTCGCGCTGCTCCGATTCGCTCAAAGTGTGATTGCGTTTGCGCAACAAAAGTTCAAGTGCTCGTGCGTCGTTCATATTTCTATCGCTCACTTTTCATTTCTCAAAATCTCTTTCATCTTTCAAATGTTGCTGTGCCCGCCAGAGCCGCGAGAGCACCGTGCCGACGGGCACACCGAGTATTTCCGCCGTTTCCTCCGTCGTGTATTCCTGCATCAGCCTCAGCACTACCACGGCCTTCACCCCCGGCTTCAAACTTTCCAACGCCCGCTCGATGGCGTCCTTGCTTTCGCCTTGGTGCTCACTTTTATCGCTTACGTTTTCGGCGAGCGAGAGCGGCACAATATGAAACCAACGGCGGCGTTGTTTAAGCCGATTGAGCGAGAGGTTGATCGCAATCCGCGTCAAATATGTGCCGACGCTAGCGTCGCCGCGAAAGGCTTCGAGCGATTCATAGAACCGGATGAAGGTTTCCTGTCCGGCATCGTCGGCATCATCGCCATGGCCGAGCATCCGCACGACGGTTGCAGCCACGAGCGGTTCATAGCGCGCGACCAGTTCGCCGAACGCACGGTCATCGCCGGTTTTGATGTATTCGATTAGCTCGGCGTCCGTTGGTGTGTGCTCCATCTTATTCACCTCTATGGGTTAGACAACCGAACAGAGCGGATTATTCCCGCAGAAAAAAAATGATCGTATAAATTTTATCGGCAGGTAAAAAAAGCAGGTTATTGAACGCAGTGAAAAACTTCATGCTCGACATGAGGGATTCTTCACTGCGTTCAGAATGACAGGGCGAAGAGGAACTAAAATACTTTTTCGGCGAACGCTGCAAGTTGCTTTTTGGAATGTTCGTCGATTTCCTTGTGCAAACTATTTCCGTTTGCATCCATCGTTACAATCGCCGCGAAGCCTTCGACCTCCAAATGCCACATCGCTTCCGGCACGCCCATCTCTTCCAAGAAATGCACGCCGTTTACCTGCTTGATACACCGGGCATAATACTGCGCTGCGCCGCCGATGGCATTGAGATACACTGCGCCATGCTCTTCCAATCCTTTCAAGGTTTTTGCGCCCATGCCGCCTTTGCCGATGACCGCACGCAATCCCAGCTTTTTAATCACTTCGGCTTGATACGGCTCTTCACGGATTGAGGTCGTTGGTCCCGCAGCAGTGATGCGATAATTGACGTTGCCCGCGTCATCATGCGATGTAATCACAACCGGGCCGCAGTGATAAAGCACGCCGTCTTTGGTATCTACGCCTGCAGGCAAATCGTGGTGCATGATGTAGTGATGAAACGCATCGCGTCCGGTGTGCATCTCGCCTTGTACGATCACGACGTCGCCAACCTTCAACGCCCGGATTTGTTCTTCGGAGATCGGGGCTTGCAACACGGCTTCCCTGCCCGT
>JACMJS010000202.1 GCA_014380515.1 Chlorobiales bacterium | reverse complement strand
TCAGGTAAATACTGGTTAAATACAATCCGAACCGATGCGCCGTTCTGTTTTTTTTCTAACGCTGTTGCTTTACACCGATGCCTTCGCCGACGGATGGACGCAGAAGAAGGGCGATACCTACGCGCAGTTTTCGTTCGGCACGGTGTCGAGCAATACGGAGTTTTCACTCAGCGGCGAAAGTGCGTCCTATCTCTCAGCGTTTCCGTTGCTCTCGCAAGGCACGTATTCCGACCGCAGCCTTTTTCTTTACAGCGAGTGGGGATTGGAAGAGGATTTGACGCTCGTCGTCAGTACGTCTTTCAAGTTTCTCGGACAGTCTTATCGGGATTCACTGTTGGGACAACAGATGCCGATGGCGTCGGGCTTGGGCGACACGCGGGTTTCACTGCGGGTGGCGTTGCTTGAGCCGGAGTCGCAGCCGTTTGTGTTGGCGGTGCAAGCGGGGATCAAATTGCCGACGGGCAGTACGCAGTCATTGCCGCCGTTCGGTACGGGCGCGTTGGATATTGAAGGTGCGGTGCAGTCGGGCACCTCTTACCTTTTTCCGTTCGGACGCTACGGCTACAGCGTCGCGGGCTTCGGCTACCGGTACCGCGGCGGCGGATTCAACAACGAATTTTTTTACTCAATCGAATCCGGTTTCGAATTGCCGCTCGGATTTTCGGCGAAGGTCGGTTACAGCGGCTTGCACAGTGCGGGCGCAATCACCACGCCGCAGCCGGGCGCACTGGCGACGAATCAGGATTTGGGCCGCGTCAGCTACGGCGTGCGATATAATTTTTCGTCGCAAGTCGGACTTTCGCTCGATGTGCTTTCGGATGTGTCGGGCAGGAATACGATCAAAGGCAACACGGTTTTGATTGGCATTTTTTTCAAATCATTTTAACCTTCATTTTTGTATCGATAACGATGAACACGATGGGAATTTTTTCAGCCTTGCTGCTGTGCGTTTCAAACTTATTTTATCCGGCTGTCGAAACAGTAGAACCGAAAACGATACCGATGAAAACGGTGCAAACAGAAACGGTGCAAACAGAAATGCGTAGCGGCGCGACTTCACACGATCAAACCGATGAAACCAACTGGATCGGGAAATCCGCGCCGGAAATTTCGGAAGGCAAATGGATCAACTCGAAGCCGCTCAAACTTTCCGAACTGCGCGGCAAAGTAGTTCTGCTTGAGTTCTGGACCTTCGGGTGCTACAACTGCCGCAACACGCTGCCGCAGATGAACGCATGGTACAAAAAATTTTCCGCCCCGAACTTCAATTCCAATTTGCAGATGATCGGCATTCACACGCCGGAGTTCAGCCGTGAAAAAAATTTCGAATCGCTGGGCCGCGAAACCGCCTTGCTTGAAATCAAGTATCCCGTTGTAACCGACAACGACAACAAAACATGGAACACGTACAATCAGCAATACTGGCCGGTCGTTTATTTGATTGACAAGAAAGGCGTCATTCGCTACGCGCAGATCGGCGAAGGGCGTTACGCGGAGACGGAAGCGATGATCGAAACGCTGCTCAAAGAAAACTGAGACAGAGGTCGAGATTAAAATTATCAAACGCCCCTCCTTACGTCAAGCTCAAAGTAAGGAGGGGCCAGAGGGGTGGTTTGAAGAATCGTTGGCGTTCAACCGCCCCGTCCCGCTTTGAGCGGGACACCCCGCCTTACGAAACCCGGTTTCGTCAAGCTCAAATGAGCCGGGGAATTTAATAGACTTCTTGCTAAAGTCTTTCTTGTGTCATTGCGGCTTGACCGGAATCCTTCTTGCAGCTGAATTAAGAAGGATTCCCGACGTGGCGGGAATGACTTTCGCAAGAGGTTTAATGAACCCGTTCTAAATGTTGGAAAATTTCTGACCGTTGATGCACAAACGCGCGCTTGTTATTGAAGATGATCACGACATTGCGACCCTCGTCGCCATCAACCTGCGCGAACTGGACTGCACGACCGATATTGTCGCCAACGGCATCGACGGCCTCAACTACGCGCTCGCCTATCTTTACGACGTGATTGTTTTGGACGTGATGCTACCGAAAATGGACGGCATCGAAGTGTGCCGCCGCATCCGCGCCGAGAACAACACCACGCCGATCATCATGCTTACCGCGCGGGCGGAGGAATCGGATAAAATTCGTGCGCTTGATATTGGCGCGGATGATTACATCACCAAGCCCTTCAGCGTCCGCGAACTTGTCGCGCGGGTCAAAGCCCGCATCCGCCGGTTCAGTCCCGAAAAAGAAGCGAGTTTCATCAACGCTAAAGCCCGCCACCTTTACGGCGACCTGATGCTCGACACCGACTTGCGCAAGACGACGCTCGGCGGCAAGACCATCGACCTGACCGCGAAAGAATTTGATTTGCTCAGTCTCTTCATCCGCAACCCGGGCCGCGCCTACACCCGCGCCGAGTTGCTCGATCTCGTCTGGGGTTTTTCCTATAGCGGCTACGAGCATACCGTCAACTCGCACATCAACCGCCTGCGCATGAAGATTGAAAAGGACGCCGCCAGTCCCCTCTACATTCTCACCGTGTGGGGCATCGGCTACAAGTTTAATGATGAACTCTAATTCACCCTCCGCTACAAACTCCGAAACGAATGCTGTGGCAAACTCCAAAGGCGGCTTTCCGGTGATGCTACAAAGCATAGCGGCGTTGGGCCGCAGTTTGCAGTTTAAACTTTCCGCATTGGTGATCGTGCTGCTCTTCTCGGTCAGCGGTGTGTATTTGGTTTCGGTGATGAACGCTTCGGAGCGGTATGTGGCGGAGGCCGTTCAACGGCTTAACCGTCCGCTCGCCGATTCGATTGCAAAGGTGATGCAAATCGATACGCTGACGGGCGAGGTCGATGCCGGACGGATGAAACAAGTTTTTGACGGCGCGATGGTCATCAATCCGAGCATCGAACTTTATCTCGTCAGCCTCGAAGGCCGCGTGGTGGCACACGCCGCGCCGCCGGATAAAATGCGCCGCACGGCCATTGCCCTCGAACCCGTCACACGCTTTCTCGGCAAAACCTCGGCACTGCCGGTGTTCGGTGATGATCCGCGCAGCCTCGACGCCCAAAAAATTTTTTCCGCGGCCTTGCTTCCGAACCGCGACGGCTCGCCCTACGGCTATCTTTATATCATTCTTAGCGGCGAAGATTATACCCGCGCAGTCGCCGCCACCCGCGAGGGCTTCGTCTTCGCCGTGCTGGTGCGCACGCTGATCGTTTCGCTTTTCGCCGCCGTCATCATCGGCCTTTTCGTGATCTATTTTTTAACAGGCGACCTGCGGGAACTGACCCTCTTCGTGCGCAGCATTCAGGGAGGCGACTTCAGCAGGCGGCTTGCCGTCTCTTCCAAAGGCGACCTTGCCGAACTCGCCGCAGCCTTCAACGACATGTCGGGGAAAGTCGAAACTTCGATTGCGAAATTGACTTCCACCGATGCGCTGCGGCGCGAACTCATCGCCAACGTTTCGCACGACCTGCGCACGCCGCTCGCATCCATCGAAGGCTACCTCGAAACGATTTTGATGAAAGAAAATTTTTTGAACGAAAGCGAGCGCGAACACTATTTGCAAATCATTTTAAAGAACACCCGCAGCCTCAGCCGCCTTGTCGCCGCACTCTTTGAGCTTTCCAAACTTGAGGCCAATCAAATCACCGTTCATGCCGAAGCCTTTTCGATTACCGAACTCGTGCAGGATATTCTTTCCGGCTTTCGCGTACAGGCCGACGGGCACGGCGCGGTGCTCACCAGCCGCTTTGATACCGATCTGCCGTTCGTCTATGGGGACATCAGCCTCATCGAGCGCGTGATTCGAAACTTGGTCGATAACGCCATCCGCTACGGCGGCCACTCTGGCTCCGGCGAAGGGTGCAATGTGCTCGTGCTCGTCTCGCGTCCCGACGACCGGCATCTGCGCATCTCGGTTTCCGATAGCGGCTCGGGCATTTCAGAAGCGGAGTTGCCGTATCTGTTCGACCGTTTCTACCGCAGCGATACCGTGCGTGTCAAAGGCCGCGGCGGTTCGGGATTGGGACTGACGATTGCCAAAAAAATTACGGAACTGCATGGCAGCGATCTTACCGTGCGCAGCCGAGAACATCAAGGCACGGCGTTCTCGTTCGATTTGCCCGTTCACATAGAAGCCGCTTTGTAACATGCACACGGCTTTCATTGGGCGTTTCATTGATTAACTTCAATTCATCTCGTACTCTCCTGCGAGTGTATCGTCTCAACGGATATTGATATTGATCGGAGATTATGTTTGAACTTCTTTGTCTTTCACTTCACTTCATTTCGCTTTGCTTCATCTTCATCGTCAGTACGGGTCAACTGATTCTGGCCGTGCATTACCTGCGCCGCAAAAAAACGTCTTCCCTTCACCACGCCCTTTTAATTCCCGACGTAACTCCCGATGCCCCTGATACCCGTCCGTTTGTTACCGTTCAACTGCCGGTTTATAACGAACGGTATGTGGTTGAGCGTTTGCTCAACGCCGTCGCACGGTTTCATTATCCGAAACACCGGTTTGAAATTCAGGTCTTGGACGATTCGACGGACGACACGACCAGCCGTATCGCCGCGACCATTGAGGCGTTGCAGCCGCTCGGATTAAGTATTCATCATCTGCACCGCGCGCGCCGCGAGGGATTTAAGGCGGGCGCGTTGCAGCACGGCCTTCGCACGGCCAAGGGTGAGTTCATCGCCATCTTCGATGCGGACTTCGTGCCATCGCCCGATTTTTTAGAACAGACGCTTCCCTGCTTTGAGCGTTCCGGCATCAACGCATCCGGTATTGGCGCATCCATCGGTATGGTGCAGGTGCGGTGGGATCATCTCAACCGCAATGAATCGCTGCTCACCCGGCTTCAGGCGTTCGGCCTCGATGCGCATTTTTCGACCGAGCAATCGGGACGCAACGCGGCGGGCGCGTATATCAACTTCAACGGTACGGCGGGCGTGTGGCGCAAAGCCTGTATTGACGATGCGGGCGGGTGGCAATCCGATACCCTCACCGAAGATTTAGACCTTTCATACCGCGCCCAGCTTCGAGGCTGGCAATTTACCTTTCTTGAAGACGTCAGTGCGCCTGCGCTGTTGCCCGCCGAGATGAGTGCTTACCGTTCGCAACAATCACGGTGGGTGCAAGGCGCGATTGAAACCGCACGGAAACATTTGCGTCGGGTATGGTCGCAGCCCTTGCCGTTGCCGCTTAAACTTCATGCGACGCAACATCTTTGCGCGAACGTGATTTATTTTTTCATTTTGCTTTCGTCGCTCTTGGGCTTGCCGCTGATGATCATCAAAGCCTCAGGCGCCTACCCGGTGTACTTCAATCTCACCGCGGGCTTCGCGCTGAGTTTTCTCGGCTCAATGCTTTTTTATGCGGCGGTGTTTTTTCACCGCGATGTATCGCGCCGGTGGCAAACCCACCATCCGGCAGCCGTTCATCCGGCGACCGATCACACAACCATAAGTGCGGCTGCGTTTGGACATGAATCAGGATTGCGGTGGCTCACAAATTTTGCGATGCTTTATCCGGCGTTCATTGCGTTTTCTTCCGGCATGGCACTTCACAATTCGGTGGCCGTTGCGCGGGGTCTCGCCGGAAAAAAGATGCCGTTCGTGCGCACGCCGAAAGTGAGCAAAGGCGAGCGGCACGGAAATTTATATCTGGCGCAGCGGCTCTCGCGGGTCGTCATCGTTGAAGCCTTGCTTGCCGCATATTTTCTCGGCGGCGCGGTTGTAAGCATCGTACTCGGCGAAGTGAGTTTGTTGCCGTTTCAACTGATGCTCTTCTTGGGCTTTGCGATGGTGAGCGGCATTTCGGTGCAGCAGCATTTTGAAACCGCGCGTGGAGCAAAAGGATTGAATGCGGTTTCTTGATGATGAGTGAAGCGTCTTCGCCCGCCCGCCGCCCGCCGCCGGTAACGCCCTATCAACATTGGGTTCTGCGGCTGATGACAGGCTCAATGCTCGCTTCGCTTTATTGGCTTTCTTACCGCACCGTCCGCACGAACACGGTCGAAGTCCTTTCGCTATTTTTGTTGCTCGCTTTTTTTTATCTCGCTTTGATGCGACTTGCAAAGGCGGTTCCTCAAGTCCGGTTTCTTCTCATCGCTTCGGTGATCATGCGGGCGTCGCTGCTTTTTTCGCTGCCGAATCTCTCTGATGATTTCTACCGCTTCGTGTGGGACGGCAGGGTGATGCTCAGCGGCCAGAACCCCTTTGCCCGGGTGCCTTCGGCGGCGATTGATGCGGCGGCGGGACTGGACGAAACGCTTTTAGGCGAACTCAATTCACCCGATTATTTTTCCGTCTATCCGCCGCTGTGTCAGGCGGTTTTTTATGTCGCGTGCTTGCTGTTTCCCGCGAGCCTTGCGGGCAGCGTGTTCGTGATGAAAGTGTTCGTCTTCGCCGCCGAGTGCGGGTCGCTTGTAATTTTGCGGCGACTTCTTACAAGTTGGAAATTGCCCGCCGAACGGATTTTAATCTACGCCCTCAATCCCCTCGTCATCATTGAACTTTCGGGCAACCTGCACTTCGAAGCCATGGTAATTTTTTTTCTGTTGCTCGCCCTGTGGTTGCTTGGACAGGTTTCAACGCCGCATCGGCCACGACTGCTACGACTGCCACGACTGATCATCGCGGCAACGGCGTTTGGCCTCGCGGTTCTTTCGAAGCTCTTGCCCTTGATGTACTTGCCGTTTTTTATCCGGCGACTCGGCGTCAAAAAGTTTTCAATGTTCGGTGCGGCGATGCTGTTGATTTCACTTGTGGCGTTCGTGCCATTTTGGGACGGCGATATGATGACAAACATTGCACAAAGTCTCGCCCTTTACACGAAGGCGTTCGAGTTCAATGCCGGTTTTTATTATCTCGTGCGAGAGGTCGGGCTGGCGATATACGGCTACAACATGATTCAAACCGCGGGCGCACGGCTTGCAGCAGTTGCAGGCAGTTTAATTTTATTGCTCGCGCTCTACGATGCGATGAAACACCGCGCGGCGTTTGGGAACAATCGCTTTGATGCGGGGTTCGTTGAAAAGTGGCTGTTCGCAGGCGGGGTTTATTTGGCATTTGCGACGACGGTACATCCGTGGTATCTCGCGCCGCTCGTGATGTTTTCCGTGTTTTCAAAGTGGAAGTTCGCCCTCGTGTGGTCGCTGGCCGTGCCGCTCAGTTACGCGGCCTACGGCGCATTGCCCTATCAGGAAAACCTGTGGCTCGTCGCCGCTGAATATCTCGCGGTGCTGCTCGCACTCGGTTACGATATTATTCGCCCAATATCTGTCGGCCTAAAACCGACGTCCGGTTTGCCAAAAAGCGAGAGGGGTTAAAAATCATTCTGGAGGCCGAAGTGTACTTTACCGCGCAGCAGGTTATCGCCGTCGCCGAGCGCGTAGCTGATGCTGAGAATGCCAAGCGGCGACTCGACCCGCGCCCCGAATCCCACGCCTCTGCGCCACGCCGCAAATTCCGGTTCGGGAAACTCTGAGGACACGGTTCGCAGCGGGGGCTTGTAGTAGTAGCCGAGGTCATAAAACCCGAACACAAACGTGCGGCGCGAGAGCAAAAACCGGTACTCGAAGTTGAAGTA
>JACMJS010000201.1 GCA_014380515.1 Chlorobiales bacterium | reverse complement strand
TTTGCCATGCGTGCCCGCAATGCAAATGCCCGACTTGCGCCGCATCAATTCGCCCAGCATTTCATCGCGCTTCACGACCGGAATTTTTTGCTCGCGCGCGGCCACTGTTTCAGGATTGAGTTCAGGATTTACCGCCGATGAATGCACGACGACATCAATTCCGTTCGTCATATTCGTCGCGCTGTGGCCGGTGAAAATCGTTGCGCCCAGTTTCGTGAGACGCTCTGTAACCTCGCTCTGGGCTTGATCGGAGCCGCTGACCGTGAAGCCTTGATTGAGCAATACTTCCGCAATCGCGCTCATACCCGCCCCGCCGATACCGACGAGATGTACATGATTTGTTTTGCCCAAGCCTTTCGTCATTCTTTTTTATCCCAGATGATGAAGAGACGGTTGTCCGTGCTCGTCATTGCTTTGATCAGTTCTTCGTTGTTAAAATTCGGCAGCCGTTGAAGCCGCTCCAAGATTTCTTTTTCACCCGCCGCGCCGTTCGGAAACATCACGCTGAATTTCTCTCCCGAAACCATCCACCACACATCATCCGCCCAAGGGCCTTGATCATTCGTCTCAACAAAAACGCCCTTGATTTCCGGCCAGTTGAGTTCTCTTCTTTCTCCCGACGGCGAGACGCTCCATATTTTTTCATCATCATAGCCGACCGTCCAACCGCTGCTGCTTTGCATCGCTTTTCCGTTCACTTCCGATTCCGCAAGATTGATCGCTCGCTCGGCAATGATGCGGGTTGCATCAGGTTGGCCAAGTTTCAAACTTTCACGGCGCATGTTTTCAAGTTTCGTTTTATCTTTCAACAGCGCGAAGATTTTTTCTTTCGCAAGGTTCAAATCTTTGTCTTCTATCATCACCGCCGCACCGGCGTCCGCGAGCGACTTCGCATTAAAGAACTGATGATTGGCCGCCGCGAATGGATATGGAATAAGCACCGATGCCTTGCCGAGCCAAGTCAGTTCTGCGAGTGTGGATGCGCCCGCGCGGCAGATCACCACATCACTTGCGGCGTAAGCGTAATCCATCCGGTCGATGTAAGCACCGAGCCACAGATTTTTTTTCGTGCCGACGCGGGACTTCACACTTTCAAAATCCGACTTTCCCGTTTGCCAAATCACATTGACTTCCTCGAGCAACTCATCGATCCATTTTTCGATGGCGGTATTAATCGATCGCGCCCCTAAACTGCCGCCGAAGATGAGCACCGTGCGCCGTGTGGCATCCATCTCAAAAAAACTTTTGGCTTCTTTTGTATCAACCTCACCGAAATCGCGCGTCGGGTTGCCGGTCAGAAATAGATTCTCTTGCCGATTGAAAAAAGATTTCGCTTCGGCAAATGCGAGATGCACTTCATCGGCCTTGCGGGCAACGAGCCGCGTCGTGATGCCGGGCTTTGCGTTCTGCTCTTGCACGAGTGTCGGGATGCCCGCCGCTTGTGCGGCGTAGAGCACCGGCCCGCTGACGAAGCCACCCGTGCCGATCACGACGTCCGGTTGTTCTTGCTCAATCAAGGTGCGGCACTCCGCCAAACTTTTCATCAGGCGAAACGGAAATTTCAAATTGTCAATGAACGCTTGTAGCGACAGGCCGCGGCGGAACCCGGCGACGGAAATCAGATGCAGCGTAAACCCTTGCTTCGGAACAACGCTCGCTTCCAAACCGCGCTCCGTGCCGACGAACTGAACTTCTGCATCTGGCCGCTGCCGCAAAACTTCGGTCGCAATCGCCATCGCCGGATATAAATGCCCGCCCGTGCCGCCGCCCGCAAAAATAAATTTCATGCTGCCACCGAAATGCCATAGCCTTCAACCAGCGTTTGCATCGCATCGACTTGACGAACGAGTTCCGCCGTGTCGCCGTAGCCCAACTCGCTGACGAGCATCAGGTAATGACGGCATTGATCGAGCGACTTGCGGGCGACGCCGAGGAAGTACGCTTGCTCCGTGAAATCCCTGTGCCGGAAGGCTTCGGCAATGCTCATCGAAATCGAAATCGCCGCTTGCCGCAGTTCCGAAGTGAGTTCCAAAAACTCAGCCTTCGGAAAGGAATCACTCTTGTGATACATCGCCAGCACCAACTGATTGGCTTTCTGACACATCAGAAGCCCGTCAAGACTGACTGAAGAATGTCGTTGCATCGCTATTGTTTTTTGTTTGTCGGATTAAAGAAACGGTTGTTCATTTCCCTTTGCGCGGCTTCCGCTTTTGCCATAAAGTTTTTCAAGCCATGCGGTGTCGCTTTCTTCCATGCTTTCTGTTTTTGCTGCCGTCGGCTGCCGAGCCTTGTCAGCATTGGCGTCAGTGGCGATGATCGGTTCGGCAACTTCAAAAATTTTCAGTGCGGCGCGTTCGGCTTGTTTCTTTGCGGCTTTGGCTTTGCGTTTTTCCTCGCGCTTCTTTTCGCGCGAGATGCTGAGTAATAATCCGACGCCGATGGAATTGAACAGCGCCGCCGAGCCGCCGAAACTGATGAAGGGCATCGCTAGTCCCGTCGTCGGAAGTAAGTGGCAGGCGACGCCCGCATTGATGAACGCATAAATTCCTAATGACGCGGTGATGCCGAACGCGAGGTTGCGGCCAAAGTCATCCTGCGAATTTTTGGCAACCGAAATGCCGCAGAGAATCACAGCGAGAAACAAAAGTAGAATGACCGTCGCGCCGATGAATCCATATTCTTCGCCCACGACCGCGAAAATAAAATCGTTGTAAGATGCGGGCAGAAAAAGTTCGCGCTGTTTGCTTGCGCCGGGTCCCAAGCCGAACACTCCGCCGTTGCCTAATCCGAGCAAGGCTTGCGTGATTTGATAGTCGCCGCTCTCGCTGCCTTTGCCCGCGAAGGTGAGCAGGCGAGCCATGCGGTAAGGCGCAGCGATAGCGAAGGCCGCCGCCATTGGCAGCACGGCGAGCGCGGTAACGCCGATGTGTTTTAAACTTACGCGGCCAACGAACATCATCACGAAGGCAATGAGCGCGATAACCGACGCCGTGCTGAAGTTCGGCTCAAAGGCAACCAAGCCGACGATCACCATCACGATGGTAATCATCGGGTAATACGCGCGGTTCAAATCTTTGATGTGATTTTGCTTTTCGGCGATGAGATGCGCGAGATGAATAATGAGCGCGACTTTCGCCATGTCGGAGGCTTGGAAGCGGAAGCGTCCGTAGCCGATCCAACGCGCGGCGCCGTGAATGAGTCCCGCGGCTTTCATCATCAGGAGCAGCATCAAGAGTGCGGCACTGACGATGAGAATGACTTTGCTGAACTTTCGCAGCAGCTTGTAGTCCGTACTGCCGACGGCGAAAATGACGACCGTGCCGCCCAAGGCATAGAGCACTTGCCGCCAGAGAAAATATTCCGAGTCTTTGAAGTTGCGCACGCCCCAACCTGCGCCGCTGCTATACACCACCAAGACGCCGATGCACATCAGCACCATCACGACGAGCAGTAGCAATTTTCCCGCAACGCTCTCGAAGGTTTTTTCAGGAATAACGTCGCCCTGCGCGAGCCGCCCGAAAACGCCCGTCCCGTCAGCGTTCGCAGCCACCGGCGGTGTACTATTCATATTGGCCGCGCTCGTTTCAGGAATGCCTTGCGGCGTCCCGAACGGCGACGCGTCAAAGCGGCTTTGGCTTTGAGCACTCGGCTGATATGTCGGCGTTGTAAAATTCATTTTAGATTTTCTGTTGTAACCTGAGTGCGAAGCGGGGTAGCATGATTGCCGTCCGCGCTTCGCATCAAGTTTGCATCACAATTCGAGAACAGAGGTTTTTCTTCCGTCTCGTTTCAAAGAACATGTTTTCAAATCTGCTTCTTGTCGTTTACTCCCCCTCGCCCCCTCTAATAGAGGGGGTGTCTTGAAGAGACGGGGGTGTTCTTTACAGGCTGCTGACCAATCGTTTATAGACTTCGCCGCGCTCTTCGAAATTGCTGAACATATCGAAGCTCGCGCACGCAGGCGAGAGCAGCACGGTGTCGCCGTCTTTGGCTTCACGGCGGGCGAGCCGCACGGCTTCGTCCATCGTCGCGGCCTCGATTACTTTTGTTACGCCCGCAAATTCCGCCACCAGTTTTTTCTTCGATTCCCCGATGGCGATGATCGCCTTGACTTTTTTCCTGACGAGCGGCTTGACCTTCGAATAATCATTGCCCTTGTCCTTGCCGCCCGCAATCAGCACGACGCCGCTTTGCAGCGTATCGAGTGCGTACCACAGCGCATTGACGGTCGTCGCTTTGGAATCATTGATAAACTCCGTGCCGCCGAGTTCGCGGACGAACTCCAAGCGGTGCTCAACGCCCTCGAAATTTTTGATACTGTCGCGGATGACTTCTTTGCGAATCTCCAACGCCCGCGATGCGAGGGCGGCGGCGAGTGAATTGTAAACATTGTGCGTGCCGCGAATGCGCGTCGAGATTTCATCTTGCCTCATCAGTCGTTCCTTGTTTTGATTGTGTTTGAGCACGAGCCAGCCCTCTTCCAAGTAGCCGCACGCCGGAAATTTTTCGTCTAAGTTTTTTTGCAGCGAGAGCGGCACGAGTTGCGGCTTCACATTTTTCAAGACGTCCGCGTCGCTGAAGTGCCGGTGCAGTTCCTCGTCGTCGTCGTTGTAAATCAACGTGTCGGTTTCATCCTGCGATTGATAGATGCGGTACTTCGCCGCCGCATATTTTTTGAAGTCGTTATCGTATCTGTCCAAATGGTCGGGCGTGATGTTTGTAATCACGGCCACGCACGGCTTGTAAGTGAAAGCATAGTCCAATTGAAAACTGCTCGTCTCGACAATCGCTACATCTTTCTCAGTCAATTCTTCCACATAATCTGAGAACGGCGTGCCGATGTTGCCGAGCGTGTAAGCCTTATATCCTTGTTCAGCCGCGTCGGTAGTGAAGATGCGGCTGGTGATGGCGGTCGTCGTCGTCTTGCCGTCCGTGCCGGTGATGGCGATAATTTTTGCCTTGCAAAACCAACTCGCCATTTCAACCTCGCTGTAAATCGGTACGCCTGCATTTGCAAGCTGCTTGACGATCACCGCGTTGGACGGCACGCCCGGACTAATGACGGCGAAGTCCGACGCAAAAATATTTTCACTGTGGCCGCCGAATTCGAAGTTAATGTGCAGGCGTTCCAACTCGCGCTGCATTGCATCGTCCTTCGGTTGTTCGCGTTCGCTCATCATCACTTTCGCGCCCGCGCGTTTCAAAAGCTTCGAAGCCGCTAGTCCGCTGCGTTTCCCGCCGATGACCGCTACGCGCCGGCCTTTAATTTCGTTCGTGTTCATCGGAGCTTGAGCGTAATTAAACTTGAGAGCACCAACAGCACGGTGATAATCCAAAAGCGAATCACAATTTTCTCTTCCGCCCAACCGAGTTTTTGAAAGTGATGATGCAGCGGCGCCATCAGGAAAACTCTTCGCCCCGCACCAAACCGCCGCTTGGTGTATTTGAAGTAACCTCGCTGGATGATCACCGAAACGGTTTCCACAAAAAAGATTCCGGCGATGAGCGGCAAGAGCAATTCTTTTTTGATGAGCAGCGACATCACCGCAATCGCGCCGCCGAGCGCAAGCGATCCGGTATCGCCCATAAAAATTTCCGCCGGATGTGAGTTGAACCATAAGAATCCGATGCACGCCGCCGCAATCGCTAAACCGATAATCGTTACTTCGCCCGCGCCTGCGATGTAAGTTATATTCAAGTAACCTGCGAACTTCGAGTTGCCGGTCAAGTACGCAAAGCCCGCGAGTGTCAGTGCGACAATCGATGTGCAACCGGCGGCAAGTCCGTCCAAGCCGTCGGTCAAGTTCACTGCGTTTGAGACGCCCGTGATAATGAACATGCAGATGATGATGTAGAAGCCATCGTAATCAATGAACAGATTTTTAAAGAACGGGACTTCGGTGTGCGAGAGCAGCGGGGCGAATTTTGGATTGTAGTAAGTGTATAGCCCGATGATCAACCCAAGTCCCAACTGTCCGATGATTTTGTATCGCCCTTCCAAACCGCCTTTGATTTTCAGCACGACTTTGCGGTAATCGTCGATGAACCCGACCGCGCCCATCCATGCGACCGAGAGCAAGACGAGCCACGAGAACGGATCGGCGAGGTTCGCCCACAGCAATCCTGAAATGAGGATGGCTAAGTTGATGATGATGCCACCCATCGTCGGGATGCCGGTTTTCTTTTGATGCGCTTCCGGGGCTTCCTCTTTGACCGGCTCGATCACCGTTCGCTTCAGGTATGCAATGATTTTCGGCCCGACGATAATCGTAAAGAGCAATGCTGTAACTGCGGCTGCGAACGCGCGGAAGGTGATGTAATTCACCAACCGCAGCGATGAAAAGTGATAGACACTTTCCAGATATTTCAGCAGCGCGTAAAGCATTTTTTATTTTGCTTCGTTAAAACTTTCTCATTGTCATACTATCCGCTGTCATTCTGAACGCAACGCAAGTGAAGTGAAGAATCTGCATTCGTCTTCGAAATTCTTAAATGCAGATTCTTCGCTCCGCTCAGAATGACAAAAATTATTTCAAATTTTCTTTCAGCGATTGCACGATTTCTTCCATCTGCATTCCACGTGATCCTTTCACCAAAACCGCGTCGCCCGCCTTCATCAATATTTTCAAGGCTTCGGCGAGGTCGGACTTTTTGCCGAAGTGCCGTTTCACTTTCACTGTCGCCACTTCGTTCGCAGTTTCCATCGCCTCACCGAAAGTCAGGAGCACATCGACTTTCAGTTCACTTGCTGTGTGTGCGATGCTTTCATGTTCTTCTGCACTCTGCTCGCCCAGTTCCAGCATGTCGCCGAGCACCGCAATTTTTTTGCCGCCGGTTTTCATTTCCATGAGCGTTTCCAATGATGATCGCATCGAATCGGGATTGGCGTTGTAGCAATCATTGATAATGATGACGCCGTTTGCACCCATCACCTCCATCCGCTTCGATCCTTGTTTCGGCTCAAAGGTTTCCAATGCCGCTTTGATTTTTTCAACCGGCACGCCGAAGTTCAATCCGACCGTCGCCGCTGCAAGAGCGTTCGTCATGTTGTGCCGTCCGCTGATTCGAAGTTTGATGTCGATCTCAACTTGCTCGGTTTTTAGTTTGAATGTCGGACAGCCCAGATCGTCAAGTCCCACGAGGGTTGCCGAGACGCCTTGCAAGGTGCCATCCGTACCGTAAAAAACTTTGCGCTTGACGAAGGATGATTTTTCCACCACGCGCTTGTCGTCCGAAAAAACGAACGCATTGCCTTCGGTCTTGCCGAGCCACTCAAAAAGTTCTCCTTTTGCAATCGCAATGTTTTCACGGCTGCCAAAAAATTCAATGTGCGCCGCACCGATGTTGGTGATGAGGCCGTGCGTCGGTTCGGCAATCCGGCACATTTCCGCAATTTCGCCGTAGTGGTTCATGCCCATCTCGATCACGGCGATTTCCGTTTCGCCACTTGCGATCTCGTTTGTCGCCGGGCTTTCCGCGCCACGCAATCCGAAGAGCGTTAGTGGCACGCCGATCAAGTTGTTGAGGTTGCCTTGTGTCGAGAGCGTCCGGTATTTTTCCGCGAGCACGGCGGCGGTCATGTCTTTCGTCGTCGTTTTGCCGCTGCTGCCGGTGATGGCGATGACGGGCATCGTGAACTTCCGCCGGTACATATTTGCCAACCGCTGCAACGCCGTGAGTACGTTCGGGACAACCCAATACAAATTTTCAGAGAACAAATTTTTATTTCCTGCCGCCCATTCCGCACTGACTGCTGCAAGCCTCGCACCTTTTTCAAAGGCCTTGCCAACGAACGCATGTCCGTCGGTGTTGTCGCCTTTCAACGCGAAGAACAAATCGCCTTGCCCCAGATGCCGCGTGTCGATTGACGCTACGGGCGACATAATTCCGCCCGTTTGTAACGCTATTTTTTTTTCAACGTCGCCTTGCAGCGTGCCGAAGGTTTCAAAATCTTCAAGCGTGAGCGCGGTGTTCAATTTGTTTTGCGGTGATGACAAAGGTTTAGATCAATCCTTCCTGTTCGTGAAAAATCCGCTCGATGACTTCGCGGTCGTCGAAGCGTTGTTTTTCGCCATTCACTTCCTGATACGTTTCATGTCCTTTGCCCGCAACGAGCACGACATCGCCGCGACCCAAAAGCGTGATCCCTTTTCGAATCGCTTGTTCCCGATCTGCGATCCGGTAAAATTGTTCCGCCCGCGACATACCCGCTTCAATGTCATCCAAAATTTTTTCAGGGTCTTCGGTGCGCGGGTTGTCGGAAGTCAGAATCACGATGTCGGATTCCGCTTCGGCGATGCGTCCCATCTCAGGCCGCTTGGTGCGGTCGCGGTCGCCGCCGCATCCGAATACGGTGATGAGTTTTCCTTCGCTCGGCTTGATTTGCTTAATCGAGCGGATCACACTCAGCAATGCGTCGGGCGTGTGTGCGTAGTCGACAATCGCGCACCGGTTGTCCTTCGACCATACTTGTTCCATCCGTCCGCGCACGCCGTCATTTTTAATGAGGCCGCGAATGATGTCCACGCGGTTGATGCCGAGCGCGGCGCCGGTGCAATACGCTGCAAGCATGTTATAGACGTTGAACTTTCCGATGAGTTTGAAGTGGTGCATCATCGAGATACCGTTGTGCGAAATGATCGCCGTCGTGCCGTCGAGTTTGTAGCTGAACACTTTCGCCAATACATCCGCACCGGACTTGACGGTATGCAACTCGGGAGGCGGATCGGTGAGGCTGTCCATCGTCTCTTCCGCCGCGTAGGTCATCACGACGGCTTTCGTATCGGTTACGATGGGCAAGCCGTATTCATCATCGGTGTTGGTGATCGCGGTGGCGTTTTGATCGAGCGAATCAAAAAGTATTTTTTTCGCAGCGAAATAATTTTCCATCGTGCCGTGAAAATCCAAGTGATCCTGCGTGAGGTTCGTAAAGACCGCGACTGCAAACCGAATGCCGTGCGTGCGTTTGAGAAAGAGCGCATGCGACGAAACTTCCATCACAACCGCGGTGCATCCCTGCTTCAACATTCGGGCAAAGAGTTGATGCAGTTCTAAGGCCTCAGGCGTTGTGCGGCTTGCAACGATTTTTTCATCGCCGATGTGATAGGCAATCGTGCCGATGAGTCCCGTCTTCATGCCGCCCGCTTCGAGAATCGATTGAATGAGCGTCGCCGTGGTCGTCTTGCCGTTCGTGCCGGTAACACCAATGATGACGAGGTTATCGGACGCATTGCCGTAAAAGGCTTTTGAAAGTTCGGCGAGCGCGATGCGCGTGTCGCTGACTTTCACATAAATACATTTGCCTTCCTCGGGAATCAGCACCGGAAAAGTTTCGCACAGCACCGCGACTGCGCCGTTAGCGACCGCGTTGTCGATGAAATCGTGGCCGTCCGATTTGTAACCGCGAATCGCCACGAACGCACTGCCAGCAAGGACTTGCCGCGAATCGTAATTGAGCGATGTGATTTCAACATTGATGCTGCTCGCACTACCGCCGCGCACATCGAATTCACCTTCGGTGGTTTCGGCTACGCTGAGCGTTGTGAGTAAATCTTTGAGAAGCATCCGTGTTGAAATTAGTGTTAGTTGCTCATCACGATTTGACAATCGCCGTTCGGCTTATCTCCGGCCTTTGGCCGTTGCGATACGACGATGCCGCCCGTGCCTTGCATCGATACTTTTATACCCAATTGTTTGGCTTCATAAATGGCGCGGTCGGCTTTCAATCCGACAAGGCTCGGCATCTTGCTTGCGTTCGCGTCTTCGAACATGAGCGGTACTTTCGACCACACCTCCACGCGCGTACCTGCTTTAATACTTTGCGAGATCACCGCGCCTTTCATTTCATTTTCACGCTTGAAATCAAGCCGGTGAACTTTGAGCAACTCACGGGCTTCTTCAGCCGCGAGGCCGCAGACGTTCGGGACTGTAACCGTTTGAACGCTGTCCAAAAAATCTTTTTCGCGCGAGGGTTTCCGAACTGCGACGGCTTGAATTTTTTCCTGATACTCGCCCGAAGCCGTGGCGATGCGGCTGGCGATCCGCGAAAACACCGGGGCGGCGGCGATGCTGCCGTAATAGCCGTTCGTCGGATTGTCCATCATCACGATGGCGGCGACGCGCGGTTTATCTACCGGAAAGAATCCGACGAACGACGACGCATAGCTGCCGCTCTTGTACGTGCCGCCCACTAACTTCTGCGCCGTGCCGGTTTTGCCCGCGGCGTCGATGCCTTCGGGCCGTGCTGAAATTCCAGTGCCGCTATCGACCACCGCGCGGAAATACTCTTTCACGTCCGCCGCCGTTTTCGGTTTCATCACGCGCCGAAGTTCCGCCGGTTTTTTTTCAGCGAATACTTTGCCATCGGGCGATAAAATTTTCTTGATGATGAACGGCTGCATCTGCACGCCGTTGTTCGCCAGAGCCGCGTAGGCACACAGCACTTGCAGCGGGGTAACCATCACTTCGTAACCCTGCGACATCCACGGCAGCGTGATGCCCGACCACTCTTTTGTAGCCTTCAACTGTCCGCGCACTTCGCCTTGCAAATCAATGCCGGTCTTCGCGCCGAATCCGAAGCCCGCCGCGTATTTGTAAAACTTTTCCTCGCCGATGATTATCGCCGTTTTCGCGGCCACGATGTTGCTTGAATGCGCAATCGATTGTTTGTATGTAACCGTGCCGAGCGGCTCGTGATCGGTGATGACGCGGTTTTTGATTTTAAATTTTCCATTCTCCGCATTCACTTTGTCATCGGCCTTGCGAAGTCCAAGTTCCGTTGCCGCCGTTGCCTGAACGAGTTTAAAAGTCGAACCCGGCTCGAAGCCGTCGGTGATGGCGCGGTTGCGGGTCGCTTCGGGCGTGTAAGTCAATTTGTTGTTGGCATCGAAGTCGGGATAATTGGCGATGGCTAAAATCTCGCCCGTCCGCACATCTATAATAATCACCGTGCCTGCCGATGAACCGGAAGCAACGATGCCGCGCCGTAACTCATCTTCGGCGATGGCTTGAACGGTGATGTCAATCGTCAGCATCGCGCTCTTGCCGTCGGCGGCTTCCTGATGCGGGTAGCCGACGCGCGGAAAGGCTTTGCCGGAAGCGGTACGCTGCATCACCAAAAATCCGTCGCGGCCTTTCAAAGTATCGTTGAGGCTTTGTTCCAAGCCGCTGATGCCGGTGTTATCCGCGTCGGTAAATCCCAAGACCTGCGCGGCGAGATTTTCGTAGTGCCGGTTTTGTTCTTTCATCGCAATGACGCCTGAAAGTTTTTTCGCAGATACGATGCCCGCTTTCTCACTGCTGATGCGGCGTTCCAGCCACACGAAGCGCGTCCGCTCCGAAAGTTTTTGCAAATATCCGGCTTTGCTTTTGCCGAAAACCTCCGCGAAGGCGGCGGCAACTTCTTCCTTATTCTCAATCATCGAAGGATCGGCGGCAAGCGATACATAGGTAAGGCTCGATGCGAGACGGTTCATAGAGCGGTCGTAGAGCGTGCCCCGCTTCGCCTTCACGATGAGCCGCGATTCATATTGCTTCCGCGCCCGCGCTTGATACTCGGGCGCCTCGATAATTTGGATGAACAATAACCGACCGATGATGAGTGCGGCAAACACGAACAAGCCCGACACGGCGACGAGCATTCGAGTGTTCAACTCGCGCTCGCGCTTTTCAGTCTCGCGCTCCTGTTTATGTTTGCGGAAGAATTCCATCGTTTATTTTTTCAATCTTTGTTTCAGTGGTAATTCAATCGGCTGTTCGCCTTTCACCCGAAGTTCCAAAGTTTCGAAAGCCGCCGTGCTGATGCGTTCAATGCGCTGCATTGCGTTGAGATTGCTTTCCAAAACCGAGTTCAAATTTTTCGTATCGGCGAGCGATTGACCAAGCAACTGCGTCTCGGTCGCCAAGCGGTTCATTGAAATCACGTTGTAGATATAGAGCGCGAGCATCACCGTGCATCCGGCCACGAAGGCGAAGGTTCGCAGATTCAAAATCGATTCGATTTTTTCCTGCGCTTGTGCGCGAAGTTTCGGCTTTGCTGGTTCACTCACTTCGGCAATGGTGGATTCCGGCAATGCCTCTTCCACTGCGTTACCGATCTGCGGTTCCCCAATCAATGCTTCGGCGAAGACGCTTTTCTGCGGTGCGAGAGCGGGCGCAAATAAGTCTTCAATATTTTCAACGGTGTAATCGCCGCTACCGGTGCGGCTTCGCGGCGTGCTGAAAATCTGTTCCTTCGGCGTCTCTGTCATGTTCATCGTGATTCTCCATCTGAATTAATTAGCCCGGCTGAGTTCAACGCCTGAATAACCGGAGTCGAGCATATCGGCTTTTGATAGTGCGGCGCAACGCTGCATCCAAAACCAGCTAAGGCTTTCAGCGTTTTTCGGCGACGCGCATTTTTGCGCTTCTGGCTCGCGGGTTGCTGTTCGTTTCATCTTCGTTCGGTTCAATCGGTTTCTTTGTAATGAGCTTGAGTGTCGCCCGCTTGAGCGGTTCTTTAAGCACCACGCCTTTGGGTCCCCAATCTTCGGACGCTCCTTCCCTGAAAAAATCTTTGACGATCCGGTCTTCGAGCGAGTGATAACTGATCACCACGATGCGCCCGCCGCTTGCCGCCAAATCAGATGCGTCTTGCAATACGGATTTTAAAACTTCCAACTCGCGGTTCACTTCAATCCGCAACGCTTGAAAAATGCGGGCGAGCGATTTCGTTTGCTCTGCGCGTTGGTAATCGGGAAAAAACCGCCGGACGATTGCCGACAGCGCATCGGTTGTTTCAATCGGCGTGGCTTCGCGTTCTCTGACAACGGCTCTGGCAATCACGCGCGATTTTTTTTCCTCGCCGTATCTGAAAAAAATCTGTGCGAGTTCTTCCTCGCTGTAAGTCGCCACAATGTCCGCCGCCGTTTGCGTCGCCGCCTGCGACATTCGCATATCCAATGGCGCGGGCTTTTGAAAACTGAATCCGCGCGAGGCTTCATCTATTTGATACGATGAAATCCCCAAGTCCAGCAGAATGCCATCGATGCGTACGATTGGTTCGCCGTCTAAATCAAGTTCGGATTCGACGAGACTTTTCAAATCGCCGAAGTTGCCTTGCACCGCGCGAAAGTGTACACCGAAAGGTTGCAAGCGTACCTGCGCCGCGGCGAGTGCGTCGGCATCTTGATCAATTCCAATAAGCAAAGAGCGGGAAAGTCGTTGTTGATATTCGAGAGTCTGAAGTAGGTTAAGCGAGTGGCCGCCGCCGCCAAGCGTGGCATCGATATAGACTCCCGCACGTGCCCCTGAGGTGTCGGGGACAAGAGAGGTAATAGCTTCGTGAAGCAAGACCGGTTTGTGAAAGAACGCCGCCATCTTTGGTGGCTTTAAAGAATCCGCTGTGTGAGCGTCTCATACTGCGGCTCATCCTCGTTGAGTTTCTCGCGGAGCAGATCAGGATTCCAGATAATCATTTTGTTGTCCGCCCCGATGATCGTTACATCCTTCGTGATCTTCGTGTGCTCTAAAAATTCTTTCGGAACGGCGATGCGGCCTTGCTTATCGATCTCCACGCTTTCCAAGTTGCCGTAGATGAGCATTTTGAGTTTCCGCTCTTCGGGATTGAAATCCGATAGCCCGTCCAATTTTTTCTTGACCGCTTCCCACGCCGTGCGTTCGTAAAGCTCCAAGGATTTCTCCTGCATCTTCATCAGGAAAAACTCCGAACCGGACGCTGGATCAAACTTCTTGCGAAACTTCACAGGAATCATCAGGCGACCTTTGTCGTCAATCGTATGATTCTCTTTGCCGATGAAGCCCGCCATTTCCGTTGCTTTATTCGCTGCCGCTAAAAACAAACAATTTTACCAAGTTTGTGGCTTTTCAAGTTTTGGGAAGTTTTCCCATTTTTTACCACTCAGGTAATTTAACATAAAAATTGCCGTATTGTCAAGTTTTATTTCAATGTTTTTGCGGGTTCACAGGCTTTTTACGATTTGGAGCCGGACGGGTAAAGTGGTGCAGGAACAGTGAGGGTATAGGCTATACTGGACAGGTGTTCAGTGTTAAAAAACTTGACAACTGAACAAGTGTTCAGTATCTTTACAAGATCATTCTCACTCTCTTTTCAGCAGAGTTATGGCAAGAAACCAGCGAGCAATAAAGCAACCGGGCAATCTGGCATTGACCGAGACGCAAAGCAAAGTCTTCAAGTTTATCACCCGCTTCACCGCCGAGCACAAGAAGCCGCCGACGGTGCGAGAGATCGCGGCGAAGATGAACTACGCATCGACCAATGCCGTGTCGGATGTTTTGAAGGTGCTGGCGGAGAAGCGTTATATCGTCCGCGAGGCGGGATCGCGCGGCATCACGGTAACCTATCAGGATGAATTGGAAAAGTTCGGCTTCGGCAGTCCGGCCTTAGACCGCGTTGCGCTCGTGCCGCTGATGGAAGTGGATACGACGGTGAAAGACAATCTGCGCCCGCGCGGGGCGAGCCTTTACATCGATAAAAACTTGACAGGCGGAAAAGATTGTTTCCTCGCCATCGTCAGTGATGACGGCATGGACAGAGCCGGTTTGTTGAAGGGCGATTTAGTGTTGGTAGAGCGGCGGGCGGTGGAGGCGAATGAGAAAAGTATTTTGGTTGCGGCGGCCTCATCGGATGAGTTGATTGTGCGGTCATACCAGTTCACCAATGGCCGCGTGCGTTTGCTCGCGGCGAATGCGTCGTACAGCGAAAAGATGTTTAAGCCGTCGGATAAATTTTCAGAGACGAAACTCTTGGGCGTCGTGCGGCTGATGGTGCGGCGATTGATGCCGATGTAATTCTTTTTAGGGGCGAGGCCATAGAGCGTAGCTCGGTAAACTCGCAGTCGCCCCTACGATGTTGAATATGTGATAAAACAAAAAAGCCGTCCTGCATTGCAAGACGGCTTTTCAATTCGATAATTCCTACAACTTATTTGAAACTTGCAACGGCTTCACTCACCGAATCGTGCGACTCAAACACCTTGATCAGTTTCGTAATCACGAGCAAACTTTTGATGCGCTCGGCGGGATTGGCGAGCTTCAGCACCGCGCCGCTGTTCTTGACCGACGATAGCGCGGAAGTCATCATGCCGAGACCGGAAGAGTTCATGTATTCAACCTCGCTCAAATCCAGCACCAGACTGCGTTTGCCGCCCGCAACCAGATTGCGCAGCGTTTCATTGAGTTCGGTTGCATCCGCGCCACCGAGCACATCGCCGTGAAGTTCCAACACCGTAACCGCGCCGATGTCTTTTTGTTTGAGTTTCATGCTTCCAATGGTTTTTGATGAACACAAATTTTAACCGCGAACTTTCAACTTACCGCCCGCCCGCAGTTGCCAATCGACGATGATCGGCGCGGCAACGAAGATCGAAGAATACGTACCGATGAGAATGCCCATGAGCATTGCAAACGCAAAGCCGCGAACCGTCGGACCGGCGAAGATGATGAGGATAATCACCGTCAGCATCACGGTTGTCGAGGTGATGATCGTGCGGCTCATCGTTTCATTGATGCTGTCGTTGAAAATTTTTTCGTAAGGTTCGGAACGGCGCAGTTTGAGATTTTCGCGGATGCGGTCATAGACGACCACCGTGTCCGTAATGGAGTAACCGATGATGGTTAGGAACGCGGCGATGGTGGTTTGATCAACCTCGAGCGGCATGAACGTAAAAACGCCGCCGAGCAAACTGAACAGCCCCAGCACGGTCAGCACATCGTGGAAGATGGCAATCACGCCCGCCGCCGCGAACTTAAACTCAAACCGAAAGCCGACATAAACCAGAATCATTGCCAACGCGCCCAGCAAGGCATAAATCGCCGAGGCTTGCAGATCGCTGGCGATACTGGGACCGACGGAATCGATCCGCATAATTTCGTGCGGGTTCTGCGGAAAAGTTTTGTCGAGCGACGTTTTGAGTTTATCCGAAAGATCGTTGAGATCGCCGCGAAAATCACTGGTGATCATCACTTCACGGTCGCTGCCGTAGTTCTTGACCTGACCGCCGACGCCCGCGCCCGTCAGCGACGAACGCACTTCGTCAATCGGTACATCTTTGGCAAACCGAACGACGATTTCCGTACCGCCCTTGAAATCAATCCCGTAGTTGAACCCTCGAACGGCGATAGAGACGAGGCCGATTAGCAAGATGACGACCGAAAAGATATAGGCGTTCTTGCGGACGCCCATGAAATTAAAATTGGTATTCTCGAAGATGCGCATGACTTGAAAAAATCTTGAAAGGCGATGTTAAAATTTTTGTGTTACCGAAATGCCTTAACCGAAACTGACATCCGTTTGCGTGCGGGTGCTGTCGTGTATCCAATCAAAGACGACCTTGGTGATCACGAGCGCGGTAAACAGACTTGCCGAAATACCGATCATCAGTGTAACCGCGAAGCCTTGCACCGGGCCGATGCCGAAGAAATAAAGTAAGACTGCCGCCGCAAGCGTGGTTACGTGCGAATCCAAAATCGATGAGAACGCTTTGTCGTAGCCGAGATCAACGGCGAGCTTGAGCGACTTGCCCCGCGCGGCTTCTTCCCGCACACGTTCAAAGATGAGCACGTTCGCATCGACCGCCATACCAATCGTCAAGACGAGTCCCGCGATGCCCGGCAAAGTCAGCGTGCCGCCGAGACCCGCAAGCCCCGCAATCACGAACACGATATTGAACACGAGGGCGAAGTCCGCAATGAATCCTGCCGTTCGGTAGTAGAACACCATAAAGATGGCGACGATGAGGAAGCCGAAGATGACCGAGTACAAGCCTGCCCGAATGGAATCCGCGCCGAGCGACGGCCCGACCGAACGCTCTTCGATGATTTGAACCGGTGCCGGAAGCGCGCCCGCTTTCAAAATATTTTCCAAGTCGTTGGCTTCTTCAATGTTGGCGATGCCGTTGATGACCGAGCTGCCGTTCGGAATTTTTCCTTGCACCACCGGCGCCGAATACACCGAGCCATCGAGCACAATCGCAACTTGCTTGCCTACGTTGGCGGCGGTGATGCGTGCCCACTTTGCGGTGCCTTCGGCGTTCATTTTCATCGTAACCTCAGGCCGCGTGGCATCGGAACTGAACGTGCCGGAGGCTTCGGTGATGACGCCGCCCGTGAGTTCCGGCTCTTTCTTCAACGCATAGAGTTCATAAAACTTCACGCCGTCTTTGCCCGTGTTGAAAGGCTTCGCCCCGAAGACGAATTCCATATCTGCGGGAATGACTTTCTTCGCGCTCGTCAGCATTTTGGAAATAGCTGGCCGCGCGAATTCACTCGCATAAATCAAACCGGACTGCGGATCGATTAAAAGTCGTTCGGTTGCGGAGGCTTCATCAACCGCGAAGAGCGGATTTTCTTTTTGAAGTTGCTCTTTGGACTTGAGCGAATCGGGCACGGCGGCGATGGAATCCGCTGCGGCCTTTGTGAGCGAATCACTTGCAGTGGAATTCGTTGCAAGCACCAGCGTATCTCCGGCGGCGGCGATAAAATCTTTCTTTGCACTGTCCGCGCTGGATGTGCGAGCCAAATACTTGTTTACCTCTTGCAACACGTTGAATGCAATTTGCTTATCGCGCAAGAGTTTGAACTCCAACAGCGCAGTGCCCTTGAGGAGCTTGCGAACCCGCTCTTTATCGGAGACGCCGGGCAGTTCAACGATGATGCGGCGTCCGCCTTGCGTTTGAATCGAGGGTTCGGCGACGCCGTATTGATCGACGCGCTTGCGAACGATTTCCTTCGCGCGTCCGACCGCATCTTCCGATTCCTTGTTCAGTTTGCGAACAATGTCGGCGTCGCTGTCGCGGAGTTCGTAGTAGTAGCGACTCATCAAAATGTTGCGCCGCTTGAATTCTTCGGCGAGCAAGTTGGGAATTGAGGCGGTGCCGCGTTTCGGATCGGTGGCGGCGGTACGAACCGCCGTCATGATTTCCTCGAAGCGTTCGTCGCGGTTGCGGGCTTTATTTTCCAAAAGGGCGAGCACATCTACTTCTAAAACGACGTGCATCCCGCCTTGTAAATCGAGGCCGAGCTTGAGGCGTTTGTTTTGCGCGTCGTCCAGCCCTTTGCGGTTTTCTGCCAGATACTTGAGACTATCGGCGGGCGTCTTGGTTTTTTCCAAACCTCCGGCCAGTTGGTTGTATTGAAAGGTCGGAAAAAGCAGGTATCCGGCCAGAAGCGTCAGAGCGACGATCAGGAAAATTCTAAAGCGATTCTTTTTCATGGATTGGAAAAAATTGCGGATCAGGCAGATTGCGGGACTCCGAAGAGAATAGCAGCGTGCACTCGAAAATTGCTTGCCGTTGACTTCTTAAAAGGGCTTCAAAAAAGAGTTGCGAATATAAAGACAATCATTTCGATTGTCAAAGTGTTTGTTGGCGGCTTCCAAGCGGCACAGCGAAGTGCCATGCGGCTTTTCGGGCGATCCGGTTTTTTATTGCTTCATTGCCGCAGCGGATGCAGTTGATGCGGCGGAAACATGCTATCTTCGTCCCTCAATTTCTTCCCCACCGTTTTCACCCGCGTCGCCGTTTTGATCAACTTTTCATAACATCTGCTTTCACAAAGCGATATGGGTTCGAAGCCATCTTCCGTCTCCCGATTCTTCCGTCCGGCCATCGCCTTGATGAACCGGCTGAAGTACCCGCAGAAGTTTTTTCTCATCAGCATTCTGCTCAGCGCACCGACCGCCGTCGTCATTATCCTTCTGACCAACATCCGCAACGAAGCCATCGATTTCGGCGCGAAGGAACGGCTCGGCCTCGCCTATATCAAACCGCTCGTCAAATTGCTTTCCGGCGCTCAAGACCTCCGCATGTCCGTGCAACACGTGTTGCTGCGGGATTCCGTCGGGGAAAATCAGGTACAGGCGGCGACTGCGGCATTGGAACAAGACATCAACGCCGTTGATACGCTTGACGTCGCACTGGGTGCGGCGCTGCAGACAACGGTCAGGTGGAGCATTTTAAAAACGCGGTGGCAAGCCCTACGCGAAAAATTGCTCACGGCGTCCGCGCGCGAAAGTTATGCGGCGCACACGGCGTTCATCGCGCAAATTTTCGACCTCATTTCCTACACCGGCGACGTCTCCAATTTGATTCTCGATCCCGACCTCGATAGTTATTATCTCATGGACGGCAGCCTTTCAAAGTTGCCTTTGCTTTTGAAGTACATTCAACTTTCCGTTGATCACAGCGAACGCATCCGCAGCGGCGTTTCACTTTCAGCGACGGAGCAAGCGGAACTGATGTATGTGCTGCCCGGCCTCGTCTCCAGCACGCAAACGGATTTAGGACGCAACATCGATGTCGCCTATAAAGCCAATCCCGCTCTTGTTTCACAGGTTGGCGTCGAGTATGAGAAATCGCAACTTGCAGTTACCTCATTTCTCAACACGACCGAGATTAAAACGCTTGGTGCGGATAGTTCAGACAACCGTGCCGACAGCGGCGGAGCAGCCAAGCCGGTGTTCGATCCTCAAAGCCATATCAGCAAAGGCCGCGAGGCGATTGCCGCCTCGTTGAGGTTTTATGACGTCCAAGCCGCCGCCCTCGACCGGTTGCTCGAAATCCGTATCAACGCTTTTACCTTGCAGCGCACACTTATTCAAGTCGGTGTGCCGATGGTGTTGCTGCTTGTCATCTACTTGCAAATCGGATTTTACCGTTCGGTGATGCAAACCGTCGGCAGTCTTGATGAAATTTCGCACGGCCTCGTCAGCGGCGATACGACGGAAGCCGTGGTGCTGGAAGCGAAAGATGAACTCTCGCAAGTCGGTGAAGCCTTCAACGCCATCGGACAAATGCTCGTGATGCGCAACCGTGAGCTTGAGCAAAGTCAGTTCCGGCTTGAGCGCAGCGTGCATCAACTGGAGGACATCAACCAACAAGTTCAAGAACAACAGACGCAATTGATTCAGGCGGAAAAGATGTCGTCGCTCGGCCAGATGGTAGCGGGCATCGCGCATGAAGTGAACACGCCGCTCGGATATGTGCGCGGCAACATCGAGTCGCTGATGGAATCGCAGGAACTCGTACAAAACATTACGCTGCGGCTCAAAGGCATTCAAGGTAAACTCATGGCCGGTGAGATTGACGATATCGAGCGGTTGCTTTTAGACAATGAAAGTTTCTTGCAAGAAGTAGATGACGATCCGGTGCTGCAAAGTTCCTCGCTTCTGTTCAGCGGCGTCATCGAAGGCATCGATAAAATTCAGGAACTTGTGGCGGGCTTGCGTAACTTCTCGCGGCTCGATGAAGCGGCTATGAAAGCAACCGACATCAACGAAGGCATCGATAGCGCGCTGATGATCGCGCATAATGCGACCAAACATGTGATTGAAATTGTGAAGCACTACGGACGCTTGCCGCTCGTCAAGTGCTACGGTTCGCAGATGAACCAAGTGTTTTTGAATTTGATTGTCAATGCGGCACACGCGTGCGAGAAGGAAAATGATTCTCACTTTAGAGGCGAACTCGTCATCACGACCCGCTTGGAAAACGAACATGTGTTGATTGAGTTCACCGACAACGGCATCGGCATCCCGCAGGAAAATCTTGAACGCATCTTCGAGCCTTTCTTCACGACGAAAGCCGTCGGCAGGGGCACGGGCTTGGGACTTTCCATCGTCTATAAAATTATTGAGAAGCACAACGGCGACATCACCGTTCGCAGCAAGGTCGGCACGGGCACGACGTTCCGCATCGAGTTGCCGGTTGCGGTTCAATCCGCCGCCCGTGCCGTCGAATTGTCTGAGGCCGGATTCTTCGCCGACGAAGCCGCAAAAGTTTAACCGCATTCGAATTGAACATGAAGAAGATAATTTTATTTGTAGATGATGAGCCGCAAGTGTTGCAGTCGCTCTCGATCACGTTTCAAAAAGCCTACGATGTACTGACGACGACGAACGGCCACGAGGCGATTGATTTGGTGAAGCGCAAACCGATCAGCGTCGTTATCAGCGATCAGCGGATGCCGCATATGTTAGGACATGAACTGCTGCGCGAAGTCAAAGCGATCAATCCCGCCGCAATGCGTATTCTGCTGACGGGCTACGCCGACATTGAAGCCATTATGGCGTCCGTCAACATCGGCGATGTGTTCCGCTTCGTCAATAAGCCGTGGAAGAATGATAAACTCCGCGAGACGGTCGCGCTCGCCGTCGAACTTTCCGAGAAAACGACGCGGCTGAGTGTAGAGCATCAACTGATTACAAGCGCGGAAAACTCGGATATTTTTCAAGGTGTTTCGCACAGCACGATGCACATTTTGGTTGTTGATACCAATCCGGTTCACTTGCAGGCCATCAGTGAAGTGTTCATCAACGAGTGCATTGTACATACCGCGCGGACGGCGGAAGCGGCGTTCCAGACGCTCAAAACTTTGCCCGTCGCTGTCGTCATTACCGATACGCAGATCGGGGAAACGGACGGCGTCGATTTTCTCGCCGCCGTCCGCGAAGACTATGCCGATGTTGTGCCGATTCTGCTCAGCGATAGCAAAGATGCGTCGGTCGCTATCCGGCTCATCAATGAA
>JACMJS010000200.1 GCA_014380515.1 Chlorobiales bacterium | reverse complement strand
GGCACGACCGGCGACAAACTCAACGCGCCCCAAGGCGTCTGTTATCTGAATCGTACGCTCTACATTTCCGATACGGGCAACAACCGCGTCCTGAGATTCAAGCTCACATATGACATCGAGGGCATTCCGGTGCCCTGAACCCACACCCGAATCCGCCTTGAACCCTTTATTGGAAACCGGCGTTACCGACGGTAAATTGCACCCAAAGTTTCTCCGTTTATTTCAATTCTTTTTCAGTTCCGACTTATAGATATGGCCAAATCCAAAACACCCCAGACGACCGGCGATGATGAGCAAGTTGTTTATTGCTCGTTCTGCGGACGTTCCAGCAACGAAGTTACCAGCATGGTTGCCGGGCCGAACGTCTTTATCTGCGACCGCTGCATCGTCAGTTCCGTCGAAATCATTCGCAACGATCTCACCGCGTTCCATAGCCGCCGCAGAGTCGGTTCGCGCACGCGCAAACTAACACCGACCGACATCAAGGCCGAACTTGATGCCCATGTGATCGAGCAACACACCGCCAAGAAAACCCTCGCCGTCTCGGTTTATAATCATTACAAGCGTTTGGAATCGCACGAACTGGATTTGGGCGATGAAGTGGCGATTGAAAAAAGCAACATTATGCTCATCGGGCCGACGGGCACGGGCAAAACGCTGCTCGCTCAAAGCCTCGCCCGCATTATCGATGTGCCCTTTACGATTGCCGACGCAACCGCACTGACCGAGGCCGGTTATGTCGGCGAAGACGTCGAAAGTATTTTGTCGCATCTGTTGCAAGCGGCTGACTATAATGTCGAACGCGCCGAACGCGGCATCGTTTATATCGATGAGATCGATAAAATTTCGCGCAAAGGTGCCAACGCTTCCATCACCCGCGACGTCAGCGGCGAAGGCGTGCAACAGGCACTCTTAAAAATTCTGGAAGGCACCATCGCCGGTGTGCCGCCCAAAGGCGGACGCAAGCATCCCGAACAAAACTTGGTGAATGTCAACACGAAAAACATTCTCTTCATCTGCGGCGGCGCATTCGAAGGCCTGGATAAAATCATCGCTCGGCGGTTGGCCAAATCCGGTATGGGCTTCGGCTCGAACCCGCCGTCGAAAGCGGAGCGTCAAGGGCCGGAGCTCCTCAGCAAAGTCGCGCCGGAAGATTTGCTGGAGTTCGGTTTGATCCCGGAGTTCGTTGGCCGCTTGCCCGTCATCACGACGCTCGATGCGCTCAGCAAAGAAACGCTGCGAAATATTCTTACCGAACCGCGCAATGCGATCACGAAGCAATACAAAAAACTCTTTGCGATGGAAAACGTCGAACTCATCTTCGATGACGACGCGCTTACGGAAGTCGTTGCGCTCGCGCTCAAACGCGGGATGGGCGCCCGGTCGCTCCGCGCGATTCTCGAAAGTATTATGATCGAGATCATGTTTGATCTGCCGACGATGAAGGGCGTTCGCGCCTGCGTCATCACCAAAGATTGCATCGACCGCAAATCCCCGCCGCTCTACCTTTATGACGATGCTGGCCGCAAACGCATTCCGGCCTAAGGCAATGATTTTTTTGACGATTACTTTCGGATGCACGCGATGAATTCTTCTTTAATTCATAATCAAAAGTCTTTTCGATCATCTTGTAAAAGGTATTTCGCTTGATGAGTTTCCGGATGATTTTCCGACCGTTTCCGAAGGCCAAGCCATCGAAGCCATTCGTCTTGCAGGAAAGTTTCTGACTGATGTTCGTCCCGCGCCAACGCATGAAAATCTTGCTTGATGAAAATCTGCCGAAGAAGTTGACGCTGGTTTTGCGGAGCACACGGTTTTTACTGTTCGAGAAAAGGGTTGGAACGGCAAAAAGAACGGAGAGTTACTTCGCGAAATACTTGCCGACCGTTTTGATGTTCGCATCACCTTCGACCGCAACATTGGCTATCAGCAGAATTTCGAAAAGTATTCCGTCGTCGTAGTTGTAATTCTCGCCGAAGGCAATACTTATTCGGTGTTGAGCGAATTGGTGCCGCAGATTAAATATCTCCTGTCGCATCCGTTGCAAAGCGGGATGATTGAAATCAAGTAGATCGCAGTGTCATCTTTTTTTGATGTAGGCGTCCTTCAGCGGACGCTTTTTGTTTCGAGGTCGAAAGTTTTTTGCATGTAGGCAAAAATCACTTTGAAATTTCGCAGGACTTTTGCACATATCGCTTTACTTTTTTTAAGCAACGTTATTTTTCTTCCAACTATTTTTCAATGATGCACGGGCGATGAACCACGAGAACATCACACACCTTTCCGACTATCTCCGCGAGACGGAGAAAGGCGCGTGCGCCATCATCGCCGGTGTCAAGAAAACCGGTGTCGCTTCGCACGGCAACGTCAAGCGCACGCTGGAGTCGCTCGAAAATATGGGACACCGCACCGGTCAAGTTGAACATGAGGGCGATGGCGCGGGCATCCAAACCGACATTCCTCGCAAGGTGTGGGAAGAAGTTTTTCTCTCGGGCGACATCCGCAAAGACGTTGCCTACAATGAAAATCTCATCATCGGACATTTGCTTATCCGTGCGAGCAGCGAAGAACACGAGCATATCATTGAACGCATCATACAGATTTGCCAATCGAACGGACTCGACGTCGTGCTGCACCGCAAAGGCTTGGTGCGCCCCGAAGCCTTGGGAAAATTAGGACGCGACAGCGAACCGCTGTTTTATCAAGTGGCGATGCTGCCCGCGAACTACAAGCCCATTTCCGAGCAACTCATCTTCCGCGTGCAACTGCAACTTGAGCGAGACCTCGCCGAAGTGCATATCGCATCGCTCTCCAGCCACAGTGTGATTTATAAAGTCAAGGGCGACGCGAAAACCCTGCGCGACTACTTTCCCGACTTACGCAATCCCGATTTCAAATCCGCCATCTCACTCGCACACGGACGCTTTTCGACCAACACCGATAGCATCACCGAACGCGCTCAGATGTTCTCGACGCTCGGACACAACGGCGAAATCAACACCATCTCGAAACTGCGCCACGAAGCAAAGTTGCTCGGCGTGCAACTCACGGTGAAGGGTTCGGACTCGCAAGACCTTGATCGTATCGCCGAATCGCTGATGTTTCAATATGGCTTTTCGCTCATGGAAACGATTTCAATTTTGTTTCCGCCCGTCTGGAGTGAAATCGATCAGATGCCGGATCAGTTGAAAGCGATGTACACTTTCTATCGCCGCGCGTTTGGCTCGCTCGCGCAAGGCCCGGCGGCGTTGATATGCAGGCAAGGTGATGAAGTCGTGTTCAGTTGCGATGCGATGGGATTGCGTCCGCTGTGGTTCGGCGAAACGGAAAAGGAATACTTTGCCTCGTCCGAGAAAGGCGTCGTGCCGCTGGAGACGATGGTTCGCAACCCCGTCCCGCTCGCGCCCGGCGAGAAGCGCGGATTTATTTTGCAGCGCCAGCGACATGAATACGCCGGTTCCTACCCATCCGCCGCCGCGCCCGCCGGAGTCAAAACCTATTCGTTCGCCGAATTGCAATCGATGGCGCTGGAAGCATTTAAGAAACGCTTTGATACAACGCGGGTCAACCGCAGCCTTCTCTCCTTTCCGTTTCAAGATGCCCCGCAAACGCCCGTCCCGCTTGACGCTCTGGCCGCTCCGCTTGACGCGGTTGCGGTTACACCATCGCCCGATCTTTCGCCCGAAGAACTTTGGGAACACGACCTGCGCGAACGCGAGCAGCATGAGTTCGAATTGAAATTCGCGGCGACTTTCGAAAAATCTTTTGAGAAACTTATACCGCTCGCTGAGACGGTAACGGGCGTGCAGCAGACTGCGGTATCGCAAGCCATCGCGTCGCAAGTCGCAATGCCGGTGGCGAAGTTTCGCGCGGAAAATCTTTATAGCGCGTTCGGCTGGATCAAAGACGACGCGGACGACTTGGAAAAAATGGCGGAGTCCGGCAAAGAAGTCCTTGGATCGATGGGCTACGACGGCGCGCTCGCGTCGCTTTCAAAAGACTTGCGCAACTTGCCCGACTACTTCAAAGAAACCGTCGCTGTCGTCACCAATCCCGCCGTCGATGGCATTCGGGAGAGCGAACATTTCTCCACAAAAATGTTTTTGGGCAAACGTCCTAATTTGCTGCAGCCCGAACCGGACGACGTGCAAGTTGAACTCGCCGTACCGCTTGTGTTCAGCCGCGAAGCCAGCACAAGCACCGCCGCCCGTTTCAAGACGGCCACGCTGAACGATGTTTTTTCCATGCCGCACCTCGGCGCAAAAACGTTGCACCTCGGTTACGCCCCAAGCGAATCCCTCGCCGCTGCGATTGCGCGGTTGTCCGATGAAGCCGTTACGCTTGTGCGTTCCGGTGCGGCGGTGCTCATCCTTAGTGATGACGGGGTTGTCGCTGCGGGATTTTTACCTGTGCCGCCGTTGCTCGCACTTGCAGCGATCAACAACCGGTTGCTCGAAACTTTTGACGTTGCCGGAGAGCCGCCAACCCAATCCGCGCAGCCGAGAAATCTGCGACGCATGACGAGCCTTATCGTCGCTTCCGGCACGCTGCGCAACTTGCATGATATGATGCTCTGCTTGGGACTTGGCGCAAACGCCGTCGCACCGTATTTGATCGAAGATAAATTTATCACCGCCGCAAAATCATCCGAAGCCTCCGAAGCCGCGCTGTTCAACGTGTTCAAAGCCTTGGTGAGCGGCATCGAGAAAGTGATTTCGACGATGGGCATTCACGAGTTGGAAGGCTACGGCAAAGTATTTGCGTCGATTGGATTTTCGGCAGAGTTACAGGAAATTTTTAAGACGCGGGCGTATCTGGGTTCGGAGACGCGCGGTAAAACGTTGTCCGATCTCGACCGTGAAGCGCGCGAACGGTTTGCGATAGCCACCTCACGTCATTCACACTCGCCGCGGCGTGAAAACCGGTTCAACAACAAACTTTGGAAAACCGTCGGCGATGTGGCGGCGGGCGACGCACCGTACTCGGCCTATCTCGAAAAGTTCGCCGAGCAAAAGTCGGAGTTTCCGGTGGCGATCCGGCACATTTTGGATTTTGTTCCGTCAGATTCTCATGTGGCTGTAGATGCAGTGAACATCCGCGTCGGCGGATACCAATCACCGATGTACATTTCAGCGATGTCGTTTGGTTCACAAGGCGAGACGTCGTTTCGAAGTTATGCGGCGGCGGGCGCAGCTCTCGGCATCATCTGCATCAACGGCGAGGGCGGCGAGATTTCAGATATGATGGGCAAGCTCTACCGGCACCGCGGCCAGCAGATTGCCTCGGCGCGGTTCGGCGTAACTGCGGAGATGCTCAACTCGGCCAAGTTTTTGGAAATCAAAATCGGCCAAGGCGCCAAGCCCGGTGAAGGCGGACACTTGCCCGGATTTAAAGTTACCGGCAAAATCGCCGCCGCCCGCCACACCGCCGAAGGCATCGATTTGATTTCACCCGCCAACAATCACGACATCTATTCGATTGAAGACCTCGCGCAGTTGATCGAGGAACTCAAAACCATCAATCCCGATGCGAAGATCAGTGTGAAAGTTCCGGCCATTCCGCTCATCGCGCCGATTGCGACGGGCATTGCGAAAGCGGGTGCGGACATCATCGCCATCAGCGGTTATGAAGGCGGTACGGGCGCCGCACGAAAGCATTCACTGCGGCACGTCGGATTTCCGGTTGAGATTGCGGTGAAGGAAGCGCACCTCGCGCTGTTGAAATCGGGACTGCGTTCGCGCGTGGAGCTTTGGGCGGACGGCGGAATGCGGTCGGGCGAAGATGTCGTCAAACTGATGATGCTCGGTGCGAACCGCGTCGGCTTCGGTACGCTCGCCATGCAAGCGATTGGCTGCACCCAGTGCCGTAAGTGCAACACGGGTACATGCCATGTCGGAATCACGTCGCACTTTACGTCGCCGCAGGAAGCCGCCGCTGCGGGACAGAAAATCTTTCACGCGCGGGAGTTGGATACCGCCACCCTGGGCATCGTCCGTTTTTTTACATACATCGAATCGGAAATCAAATCGATTCTTGCTGCGCTGGGCGTTGCGGATATTGACGAGATCGTTGGCCGGTCGAACTTGCTCGTGCAATCGCGGTTCGAGAGTGCACTCGATTTGGAACTGATGACGGAATACTTGGAGCCTGAAAATAAAATCATGCACGATGGCAAGTTCGCTTTCATCAAAAGGCCGCTGACGTCATTGACGCGCATGGTTTCGGCTTCGGTGATGCAAACGCTGCGGGAGCGGGGCACGGAGCAAGTCGTCTACACGGACGAGGATGTGATGAGCAGCGACCGTGCGCTCGGCACGCATTTGGCGGGTGAATTAACGCGCCATTTTTCCGGTGTGAATGCTTTCACCACCGGATCAAAACCTGATGCGAACCCCGATGCGAATATATTCAAGCAGGCGAATCTGGAGTTCCTGCGCAATGCGATTCCGGGCAATGGTCTCGGTGCATTCGGCGTCCGGCGGCTCCATATCAAAGCCGAAGGCGGCGCGCAAGACGGCGTGGCGAAAGGCTCCTCGGGCGGCAAGGTTGTGGTACTGAAAGGCAAAAACCACGACGGCATTTTACTCGATGGCTCCGTCGGCAAGTACTTTGCTTACGGCGCGACGGGCGGCTTGCTCATCGTGCAGGGCAACGCCGATTCGCGGGCGTGCATCCGGCTCTCGGGCGCGGACGTCGTGCTCGGCGGCGAAGTCGAACTTCCCATCGACGACCGGCAAAGCGGCAGCATCGCCGCCCGCGCCAATCTCAAAGGCTTCGCATTCGAGTACATGACGAGTGGCCGCGTGCTCGTCTTGGGCGACCCGGGACCGTGGATGTGCAGCGGCATGACGGGCGGCACGGTTTATTTTCACATCAAACCGGAATTGAATCTCACGCTCGATGTACTTCGCGGGCGTTTATCGAAAAGTACCGGCGTCAAACTTGCGGCGGTTACGGACGCGGATGAGCAGCCGGTGTCGGCGTTGCTCAACGCCTATCACGCCGAACTTAAAGACGCGGGACAAACTGCGGCAGCATCCAAAGTTCACACGCTTCAAAAATCGTGGCGAGAGCGGTTCGTCCGCACGATGCTCTGAGTTACCGTTCAATTGATGAGGGTGTCTTTTACCGGACACCTTTTTTGTTCGATTCTTTTGCGAGTGCACCGCCGTAAAGCACCGCGAATTGTGCGGCTTGCGAGAGCCACATCAATTTCTGCTCCGCCGTCAGCCGGTGAAATTCGGTATGTCCGTCGAAATCTTCCGGCGTCAGATGCTGAAGGTCTTCGAATTTTTTGCTCTCCGTCCGCGCATCTTCGCTACGCATATTTTCTTCTTGCATTGTTTGTTCAGCTTTGAGACGGTTTCGATTTTTGTAAGGCTTCAATATCGGCAAGGTCTTTCAGACGTACCGGCACGACGGCTTGCTTCATCGCAATCAATTTTGCTTTTGAAATAATTTTCACTTCAGTTTCTCCGATGATCAGCGTTTCGGCGTCAGTGAGTAAAGCATCGTAAGAAGGTTGCTCCGTCAAGAGAATATCCACCTGCCGGAACGGGTTTTGCAGATCGATAAAGTTAAACGCGACGGCATGTTTCTCTTCGCGCAGCCATTTTACTTTTTCCATATCGAGCAGTAACTCCGGCGGTACCGGGGCACGCGGCACAAGCGATAACGCTTTCAACGTCGCTAACAATCGCTCCAAGTTTTCCGTCGTCATCTCAAGCACAATATCAAGATCAAGCGTCATACGTTCGACGCCATGCAACACTACCGCTACACCGCCGCACACAACAAACTTTACTTTCGCTTGTGCGAGTGAGACAAGTAAGTCTTTCAAATGATTCATCATCCCGATCATGTTTAAGAGAATGTATATTTTTTCATCTCTGCGGAAAAGAATTCAGTGAGTTCGTTCAGCATCTTTATTCTCTTCTCTACACGTCGCTTCCCTTACGACGTCTCCATCGTATCTTTGCGGTATGAAAAAACATATTGCGATCATTGGCGCGGGATTGGGCGGACTAGCCGCAGCGATGCGGCTCGCCTACAACGGCTGCCGCGTGTCGATCTATGAAAAAAATTCCGGTGCGGGCGGCAAAATGCAAGAAGTGGTTTCGCCGCAAGGCTACCGCTTCGATACCGGCCCCACGCTCCTGACGATGCCTTTCGTCTTCGAACATCTCTTCCAAGACGTCGGCAAGCGGCTTGCGGATTATCTGACGCTTGTGCCGCTCGAGATTCCCTGCCGCTATCATTTTTCCGATGGCACAGTCTTCAATGCCTACGCGGATTTTGAGAAACTCACCTCTGAAATCGAAACTGTTTTTCCGTCCGAGCGCAAAAATTTCGAGCGGTACTTTCAGCATATCAAAAAAATTTATGACATCACGGCGGAGAGTTTCATTTACAATCCGCTGACGCTTTCGCGCCTGATGCGCGTCAATCCGCTCGACTTTTTTTCCATCGATGCTTTTCCGACCGCCCACGAAACGAACTCGAAGTTTTTTGGTGATTCTCGCTTCGTCCAGTTTCTCGACCGGTTTCCGACTTACGTCGGCTCGTCGCCGTACCTCGCGCCCGCAACACTCAATGTGATTCCCTTCGTCGAGCTTTCGTTCGGCGGGTTTTACGTGCAAGGCGGACTTTACCGCGTCGCCGAAGCGTATCAAAAAGTGTGTGAGGAATTGGGCGTCGAATTTCATTTCAATTCAGAAGTCGCCGAAATTTTGATCGAAGAGAAAAAGGCTGCCGGTCTGAAGCTTCAAGACGGACAACGGATTTCAGCCGATGCCGTTATTTCGAACGACGACGCGGTGCATACTTACGAACGGTTGTTTGGTCGCAACGGCAAAAAAATTGTGAGCGAGCGGAAGTTAAAACAGTTGGAAGCCTCGTGTTCCGGCTTCGTGTTGCTCTTGGGCGTCAAGAGGGAATATGCGTCGCTGAACCATCACAACATTTTTTTCTCGCCCAATTATGAAAACGAGTTCCGTGAAATCTTCGAGCAAAAAATCCCGCCATTCGAACCGACGATTTACGTTTCCGTTTCAAGCAAGTCGGATAAAAGACAATCGCCCGCGGGCACGGAAAATTGGTTCGTGCTGGTCAATGCGCCGTATCTCACCGATGCCTACGATTGGACGACGGGCGCGAAACCCTACCGCGATTTGGTTATCAACCGTTTGACAACGCTCGGCTTTACGGATTTGGAACAGCATCTTGAGTTCGAACAAATTCTAACGCCGCTCGATTTGAAAACGAAATTCAATTCGAACCGCGGGTCGATTTACGGCGTTACATCGAATAAAAAATCTTCGGCGTTTCTGCGCCCGCAAAACCGTTCGCCGTATTTGAAACGGCTTTACTTTGCTTCGGGCAGCGCGCATCCGGGTGGCGGTACACCGATGGTTACGCTTTCCGGCAAGTTTGCCGCCGAACTCGTAATGCAAGATTTGAAATGAGTTTGTTTGACGGCATCAACGAAGATCTTTCCGGCGTTGATTGAAATTTCTATTTTGACTTTTGTTTTCAAACCCGAAAAAATGGCAGCCTCGAAAGAGCGGCACATCACAGCTCTTTACCGAAGAAGCCACGAGGCCGCACCGCAAGGCGCGTTTGATTATTCGCTCGATTACAAGCAGATCGATTTTCGCAAGCAACCTGAACTTTACCGCACGGGCAAAGGCGAACAAGGCGTATTGATCATTGAGCCGTATAAGTCGGAAATCCTGCCGCACTGGAAATTTCGAACTGCGGAGATTGCTGAAGCGTCCTCGAAAAAGATTTACGCGATGTTTCTGGGTTACTTGAAACAGGGCGATTTTGTCGGTGCCGATATGGCGCGAAAGTTTTTGCAGATGGGATACACGCGGGCACGCCGCTACGCCAATCACACAGGCGGTAAAAAGTACGCATCCAATCCGCAACTGGAATCCACCGCCGCCAAAGAAAAAGCCGCACGCAAAAACATCATGCCCTTTGTCGTAGATGCCGTCAAAGCCGAAGCCGCCGAAGTGTTCCGAAAGAAATGGCAACGAGCAAAAGTGCATCCGAAGTATGCGAAGTTGCTCGCACAGCATAAAGCCGAAGTTGCCGGTCGCGCGTAAAAATCTGAGAACCGTTGATCGTCAAAATCATGTATACATTTTGTTTCCGTCTGTGTCTGGCCGCGTCGCTTCCGTTCATCTGTGTTTCCGAGCCAACAACGGCTGCCGCACAAAAGCCATCCGCAAAAATTTTCGTGGCGTGGTGGAACTTGGAAAATCTGTTCGACACCATCAACGACGCCACGCTCGATGATGACTTCACGCCGACGGGTAAATTCGAATGGACGCCCGAACGCTTAGATCGCAAATACAAAAATCTTGCGCGCGTCATCGGAGACCTTTCGCCGGAGGGCGGCTTGCCGGATGTGATGGGCTTTTGCGAAATCGAACACGAAGCTTTGCTTCAAACGCTGTTCAAAGATTATTTGAAATCAACCACGCACCGCACGGTGTATTATGAATCGCCGGATGAACGCGGCATCGATGTCGGACTTATATACGATTCATCGAAACTCAAATTGCTTTCATCAAAAAATTACCGTGTGGAATTGGGCGGACGTCCGACCCGCGATGTGCTTGCGGCCAGTTTTAATTTCAACGGCCATGTACTGCACGTGCTTTGCAACCACTGGCCGTCGAAGCGCGGCGGCGAAGAAAAGTCCGAGCCGAAACGGATGCTTGCCGCCAAGGTTGTCAGAGCGATTGTTGATAGCATTTTAGCAGCGGATAAAAATGCCGACATCGTACTCTTGGGTGATTTCAACGCCGAGCCGGAAGCGGAATCGATTGTAAAAACTTTGCGATCCACCGGCAACATGGATTCCGTGAAAACATCGACGACCGGTTTGCTTTACAACTGCATGGCGAACTACAGCGGCGTCGGATCAATTTTGTTCGGCAATCAGTGGGAGAAAATCGACCATGCGATTCTCGCGCGCGGGTTATTTGATAAGAAAGGATTTTATACCTCGCAGGAAAATTTCTTGTGCATCTATAAAGATTACATGTTGGAAACACCGAAGCGCAAAACCTCTTCGCCCAAACCGCTTCGCACCTTCAGCGGCGGAAAATATCTCGGCGGCTATGCCGATCACTTTCCGATCACGCTCGTGCTGTTCGTCGCCAAATAATTTCCGAACCATAGCTTTTCACTTATCACCACAGCGTTATGCCGCCGGTCATCACCGTTAAAAATCTCAACAAGACGTATCGCATTTTCAAAAAGCAACCGGGCCTTGCGGGCGCGATTAAAAGTTTTTTTAACCGCCAGTACGAGCCGAAGATTGCGGTGGATAATGTGTCGTTCGACATCGCTCAAGGCGAACTCGTCGGGTTTCTCGGCGCGAACGGCGCGGGCAAAACGACGACGCTTAAAATGCTCGCGGGTTTGCTCAACCCGACTTCCGGCGACGCGAACGTCTTAGGCTTTACGCCGCACGAACGCAAAAATAATTTCCGAAAACAGTTTTCAATCGTGCTCGGCCAGAAAAATCAACTGTGGTGGGATTTACCCGCGATGGATTCCTTCTTGCTTCTAAAGGAAATTTATGAGATTGATGACGCGGCGTTTCACGCGCAGATTAAATTGCTCACCGAACTCTTGGATGTGGTCGATAAACTCGGCGTGCAACTGCGACGGCTTTCGCTCGGCGAACGCATGAAGATGGAACTGATCGGTTCGCTGCTCCACGCGCCCAAAGTTTTGTTTCTCGATGAACCGACAATCGGTTTGGACGTCGTTGCGCAGAAATCGATCCGCGAGTTTATCAAAACTTATAACCGCGAACAGCAAACGACGATTCTGTTGACGAGCCACTACATGCAGGACATCGAAGAACTTTGTCAGCGTGTGATCATCATCGATGCGGGTAAACTTTTTTTCGACGGCCCGCTCACCGACATCTCAGGCCGCTTCAATTCGGAAAAAGTTTTGACGCTCGCTTTCTCGCAGCCCGTTTCACTCGCCGAACTCAGCCGGTTCGGACGCATCACCGACGCCGCCGATAAAGAAAGCGATCTCACCGGCGATACCGATGCCGTCGCTGCAACGGCAACGCTCACTGCCGCAACCGCCATGCACGTCTCACTTCGGGTTGACCGTACGCGTATCTCCGAAATTTCAGCGGCGATTCTTTCGCGCTTCGCGGTGCATGACCTCAACATCGAGGAAGTACCGATTGAAGATATTATCCGCAACATCTTCGCTAAGAAGTAATCTTTCGGAAGCAACCGCATGAAAAAATATTTTTTCGTTTTCCGTACGTCGCTTCAGCGGTTCGTCGAATATCGAAGTGAGATCGTGCTCGACATCGGCGGCAAGGTGCTCTTGCCGATTTTCGTGCAGGGCGTTTTGTGGTCGTCGGTTACAGCGACGGCGGGCGGCACGCTCGCCGGATATACACTCGGCGGTTTGATTACGTACGTCGTGTTCAGCATCATCATCTATAACCTGATGAATGTGGGTTTTGTCGAGCGCGAAATTGCGAACGCGATTCGGGAAGGCGACCTCAACAAATTTTTATCGAAGCCCGTCGATTTCATGCTCTACTATTTCTTCGTCTTTCTCGCCGATAACCTGCCGGTCTTTGCGGCGTCGCTGGTGCTGGGCGGTCTGGCGGCGGCGTTCGGCGTCGTTGCCGTTCAGCCGCAGAACTTTGCGTTTGGCATCACGGCGATCATTCTGGCGATGTACCTTTCATACATCATTGCGTTTCTGATTGCGATGTTGGCGTTTTGGATGGAGGAAGTCTGGACGCTCTTCGTGATGAAAAATATGTCGTTCTGGTTTTTGACGGGACAAATCATTCCACTCGATTTGTTTCCGCCCGAAGTTCAGGAGACGATGAAGTTCCTGCCCTTCGGATACCTCGCCTATTTCCCGACAAAAATTTTAACGAACCGGCTCGCCCCACCGGAAATTTTATTCGGCCTCACGGTGATCTGCGCGTGGATTTTCTTCCTCACGTTGCTTTACAAACTTTTTTGGGACTACGCCCTTCGCAAGTATGGCGCGTTCGGCGGCTAAAAGGCTCAGGTGTTCCTCCGCACAGCCGCATTAAAAAATCGTTACCTCAAGAGCGTTGATGCAACATCTGATGCTGCGATGCGAATACGCACAAGGTTTTTCAGGCCGGTGAGTTTTATTTCCGGCAAAGTTCTTTCAACCTCAAAACCCGTTTCAACATGTTTAATGATTTAGATAAAAACTCCTTTGATGACTTTCACAAGTTCACCGCCCGTGAAAGCAAAAAGTATATTCGCAGCGACCGTGAGATGATGCCGTTCAAGACGGACGATGAATCCGAAACCGATTATCAATCGCGCCTCGCTTATCAACTCCGTCCCGACGCGGCTTCAGGAGCAAATGAATTGGGCGATGTGATTTACAAAGCCGGTGAAAACCTTCGCGTGTTCATCTCTGATTTTGTTCGCGTCCTTGTGAACTAACCGCCGCCGCACCTCGAAACAAAAAGGCAAGTTCATCACTTGCCTTTTTTATTTCCTACAACATTGTAGGAGCGATGCTTGCCGCCGCCTGTCTTCAGGGCAACCACGAGGATTGCCCTTACAAAGACGCCTGTTTTGAGGGCAACTACAGCCCCGCGTTGCAGGATGGATAATCATATCACTTTGCGCCGACTGCGGCGTCGGTGAGTTCCCAATCGTAGAAATTGGCGAAGACACCGGCGGGCGAGATGATGGCGTTCTTGACGCGCTTGTTGATTCCATCGAGCGGCGTGAACCAATACAGAATCGTTTCCGGCTGATCTTCATTGATGAGCGTTGCGTATTCCTTCCAAATCTCCGCGCCATCGAGCACATTCAATTTCGCTTTGCCCTCCGCGATGAGTTCATCCGCTTTTTTATTTTGATACGCGACGAGATTGAACGGCGTCCGCTGCAAATCCGAGCCGCGCGTTTCCGACGGATCGACGTCGGGCGGCGTAATGTTCCAGCCAAACAGAAAACATTCGACCTCGCGCTTGCGGTTGCGTTCCATCAACACATTCGATTCCATCGGCTCGACGGTGCAATCAATGCCGATGTCTTTGAGATTCTGTTGCACAATCGTTGCGGCGTAATTGCGCCGGGCGTTGCCCGCGTTGATGATCAGTTTGAAACTGAACTTCCTGCCGCTCTTTTCCAAGATGCCGTCGCTGCCGATCTTCCAACCTTCTTCCTTCAGCATCGCCTTGGCCTTGTCGGGATTGTAGTCGTAGTGATTGAGGTTGGGATTCGTCGCCCATTTGGCAACGGGCGGAATATCGGAGTCGCCGGTTTTGCCGAAGCCTTTCAAGAAGCCTTCGATGATTGCGCGGCGGTTGATGGCCGTTGTGAGGGCTTGGCGTACTTTTTTCGAACCGAAAACCGGATGCGGCCTGATGTCTTTTTCCTTGTGCGTTTTGTTGTAGTGCTCGTTGTCGATGTTCATCCACGCGATGTAATCATAAACCATGTAGCCGCGCTCGCGGATTTCGGTGTTCGGATTATCGCGCTCCAGCACCACGGCGTCATTGGGCAAAAGTTGTTGCACGAAATCGGCCTCGCCCGTCTTCAACTGCGTGAGCCGCGTGGTGTATTCGGGCACGAAGCGGGTAACGAAGCGTTTGATCTTCGGCGTGTAAGGCAAAGTGCATTGCTCGTTGGCAATGAGTACGCACTCTTGATTACGCGTCCACTTCTCGACTTTATACGGCCCCGCGCCAATAATTTTGGCCGGATTGAAATTGCGGTCGTCTTTGCGGATGAACTTGCGGTCGAGGTCTTTCCAAACGTGCGCGGCGATGAATCCGAGATTGGTGTATTTGAACATTGATTCTTTGGCCATCGGCTGATCGAAGCGAATGATGAGTGTGGTGTCGTCGGGCGTCTGGACGGCTTTCTCGACGCTCGGCCTGCCGTCGCCGCCTTTAAGAAAATTATCGGTAAAGTTTTGGCGCGTCGATGCCACCATCGTATCGGCGTAAAGGATGTAAGTGAATTTCCAGTCTTTGCTCGTTACCGGTTTTCCGTCCGTCCAGTTGACGTCGTTTCGGAGGTGATAAGTTAGGGTGCGGTTGCTGTCGGTGATGTCCCAACTTTTGGCGAAGAGCGGTGCGTAAGTAACAAGGCCGAGCGACGAATCAAAGCCTTCCTTGAGCAAGCGAGGAAAAATCAGGTTGCAGATTTCGCGGCTCGTCGATTCTTGCAGCACGACGGGATTAAGGAAGTCAAAATCGGCTATATAAATATGCACGAGCGTTGAAGCGCGCGAGTTCGTTTGTGAATTGCCGCCGCCGCAACTTGAAAGCAGAACGGCCATAAGTCCGCACAGCAGTAAGGAAAAAAATTTGTTCATCTGAAAAGTAGAAGTTGGTTGAAAATGCCGGTCGAAATGAAAAGCCCTGCCGAACGGATGTTCGGCAGGGCAAATGTAAAAAGGATTTTGCGGAATCCCCCAGAGCCTCCATTGACAAGGGGGAGTTCGGGGCGTTCGAATTGTTCGATCAACTGACGTGCCCCCTTGTCAAAGGGTTGGGGGATTTTCTTACCGCGTTTTAATGCGAACGCTACCGGCGGAAGTATGGGCGTGAATTTTATTGCCGCCGCCGTTGATGTCGCCGCGCAGGGAGCCATGAAGAAGGTCTTCGTCTCTGCGGGCGTTCATCACCGTCATTTCGCAGACGATTTGTCCGACGGAAGTCTGGGCGTCGATGGTGCCTTTGGTGTTTTTGGGTAAAGTAAGGTCGATGCCACCGGCGGAAGTCTCAGCATAGATGCCTTTATTCTCGCCGCGCAGGCTGATTGAAATACCGCCACCGGAAGTTTCCGCACGGATTTTTCCTTCAACCTCATCCATCTCGATGCCGCCACCGGAAGTTTCTACAGCGACGTCGCCGCGGACATCGTTGAGCCGAATCGATCCGCCCGACGTTTCAAGGTTAAGATTGCCGGTGATTTTTTCCGCACGCATCGATCCGCCGGAAGTTTGCATGTCGGTTTCGCCGGTGATGTCTTTTACAGTAATGCCGCCGCCGGAAGTATTGCCTTTGAGTTTGCCGGTGATGCCGGTGATGTCAATACTGCCGCCGGATGTGCTGAGTTTTAAGTTGTAGTTACGCGGGACGGCGACAATGAACTCGGCGTCGATGCTGTATCCCCATCGCCCTCCTTGCTTCGTGCCGCCTTTTATTTTACCGTTCACGCGCACATCGTCGCCTTTTTGTTCGGCACTGATCAGAAAGTTTTTTGTGATCTCGTCCGACGCCCGCACCCGGACGGTAACAGAAACTTCATTTGAGTTGCTGCCGGTGATGGCGATTGAACCGGCGTCGGTATCTACTTCCAAAACGCCGCCCTGCTTGACCGTGAATTTCTTTTCGAAGGTCGCGTCGGCACCGGCCATATTATCTGCGGCATTTTCAGAATCGCTTTCTATGACAACGGTGGCGGGATGCGCAAGGCTCATCGCCGCAACTTCTTTGACGAGCACATCGGAATCGCCTTGATAAACGGCCTTTAAAAATTTCGCGCCGAACGCCATGACGCCGACCATCACAATGACGACAAGAATGCTGAAGGCTTTGATGAATTTCATAACAGAGGTCTCCTTTGAGATGCGTGTGAACGAGCGGATGTAACTGGCATTGCGGAAATTAAGAGCGAAGAACTTTCGCGGTGCACGGCCATCTCGCGCAAAAGGTTGCAACCCTTTTGTATGTTGCCTCGCATTTGACTCAAGATTTCCACCGAAGGTTGGCTCATGCTTTTTCTACTTCTTACTTTTTACTTCGTTGCCTGATACCTCATCCGACATTCTCATCACCGGCGGCGGCGCGGCTGGCATCTGTGCCGCCCTCGGCGCGCGGCATCTCGCCCGCTCGCGCGGCCTTTCCGACGCGGCGTTTCGGATCACGTTGCTCGAGCGTAACCCGCGGCTCGGCATCAAGATTCGTATTTCCGGCGGCGGCAAATGCAACATCACGCACGCAGGCGAGATGCAAGCCGTGCTTGCCGAAGGGTTTTCACAACAGGGTGAACAGCGATTTCTCAAACCCGCATTTTTCACACTGACGAACGCCGAAGTTTTGCGGTGGCTGCACGCGAAAGGCGTCCCGACCTTCGCCCGCGAGAATGGCCGCGTCTTCCCTACTTCCGGCAAAGCCTTAGACGTGCTCACGGCGTTTGAACAGTGTTTAGATGATCACCGGATTGACGTCCGTACGGGCGTCCGCGCGGGCAATGTTCGCCGCACTGAAAACGGATTTGAGGTGAGCACCGCGCAAGGACCCTTTACCGCGCCTTTTTTAATTCTTGCGACGGGTGGCGTTTCATATCAAAAGACCGGCACGACGGGCGACGGCCTTCGCTTCGCCACATCGCTCGGCCACACGCTTGCACCGCTTCAGGCGGCACTCGCGCCCGTTTATTTCAAATCGAAACCGCACAATGATCTCGTCGGCGTATCGCTGCGAAAGGTTGGGCTGATTGTAAAATCGGCGCAAACCCAATTCCGGCGGGTGGATGACGTGCTCATCACGCATCTCGGCATCAGCGGTCCGGCGTGCTTGTCGATTTCGCGCGAGGTTGCAGCGGCGGCGGCGATGAAATTACCGCAGCAGGTGTTGATCGATTTTTTTCCGGCAACGAATGAACATGTCCTTGATGCGGAACTGATTGGCCGGAGCAAATCTACGCCGCAGCAGTTTGTCCGAACCTTTTTTGAATCCGTGTTTCCTGCATCGCTCTCGCGGTTTGTGTTCGAGGCCGCTGGTGTTTCCATCACCCAACTCTGGCGGGCTTTGACGAAAGATGAACGCAAGCGGCTCTTGCAAACCGTCAAAGCGTTTCCGCTCGGCGACGTCGGCGGTGTGCCGGTAGATAAAGGGGAAGTTTCGGCGGGCGGTGTGAATTTGAAGGAGGTCAATGCAAAAACGATGGCGTCGCGCCTCGTGCCGCATCTTTACTTGGCGGGCGAGATGCTCGATATTGCGGGCGAAGTCGGCGGCTTTAATCTTCAGGCGGCATACTCGACCGGCTGGGTTGCGGGTATTCACGCGGCCTCGCAGGCGATTGAATAAACCCCGGTCAGCCTGAGGCTGACGTCCCCTTTGCTAAAGGGGACAGTGGTTAATACAATTGCCATGTTCATTTTTCATCGCATCAATTTACCTGCATTTACGTTTTACTTTTTTTCACGCTTTCCCCTTTGAATAAAGGGGAATGTCTCGCCTCAGCGGGACAAGGGGTTCGGCTCTTTGCAATTTGAAATCACAGCGCGTAACTTGACCGCGACTTTCGAATCCGCAGTTATCGCCGTTCAATTTTATTTCCAATTTTTATTCCAATACATCCATGTCAGTAGTTTCACCGGAAAATCCCGTCCAAAGCTCCGGCTTCGGTTTCGCCCCGACGGAAAATCAGAAAATGATTTCTGAAATGATCCGCAGTTTCGCCGCCCGCGAAATGACGCCCGAAAAAGTGATGCAGTACGACGAAGCCCAACAGTTTCCGCACGAATTGATTTTAAAACTCGGCGAACTGGGTCTTCTCGGCATCATCTTTCCCGAAGAGTATGGCGGCGCGGG
>JACMJS010000199.1 GCA_014380515.1 Chlorobiales bacterium | reverse complement strand
TGTAAAAATACTCCGCCGAAATCGTCTTCAGAATCCGCGCGACGATGATCGAGAAAAACTCACCGTCTTCCAGCGACACAATGACCGCCGAAAGTTTACCGTCGCGGTCGGTCGAAGGCAATTGCAAAAACTCGGCAATGTTGAGCAGCGGAATTTTTGTATCCGAAAGTTTAATCGACCCGATATGCGGTTCAATGATGATGTTTTCATCGAACGCCGAAAACTCGGTGATCATTCGAACCACGCTCGCCTCGATGCCGAAAAATTCCTCGCCGACCTCGAAGACCAGCACATCGATCGCGCTTTCCGGCAACCCGACGGTTTCAATAGATAGGACTTGTTCGTTCATCGCAAGAGTATCCCGTGCAGCTGAAATTCTGAGAGTTCGGATTAACCAAAGAGGAAAAAATATACTTGGACTTACAACGAAGGAATATGCACAATCGACGGCAAACTTAAATAGGCTGATCTAGTAAGGCATCAACGCAGTCCGTCCGTAATACTTGACGATCAGCGGTTCAGGTTCGCTCGTGAGCGGTAGCCGGAAAATCTTACACATTGCTTTCTTTGCAGAATCTTTGTGCTCTAACCATCCCTTGCTTTCCGACCGAGTGTAAGCGGTTTCCCACTCCCACTCTCGTTCCGGCGAGTAGGAATACCTCGCTACAAGTTGCCCCCTCTCAAAACGTACTCTACCAAAATAATGTGCATCTAACAGAAGCGGCTCTATGAGTACCGATTCATGCGGCGCGATTTTCACAACTGCCTCTTCCCAATAAATGCCATGCCAACTGTTTGCTTCTAAGCCGCAAACATTTCGTTGAGCATTGATAGGAAAACCGCTGCCATCTTCGCTGAGCAATCCCACGCTGTACGGCAGAGATTGCTGGTTTCCTCTGGGCAAATAAATATCAACGTCCGAATGATTAATGATTTCCAATCGGACAATGAGCGTACTGTCCTTCAACCAAGCATCTACTACTTTCAATTCAATTGCGCGTTTATCTTTCGCAACCGCTTGCTTGAGATGCTCGTGATAATCAATGGCCGTGCTGTCGCAGTTAAGCGTTTTATCCGGCCATTGAAAATCAAGGTTAACCGTTTGGCTGTCCGATGTAATCTCAATCTCTCTCGATGTGGTGCGGTTGCCAAAAACTGAAGCAAATACCTCTACGATTGTTTTTCCTTTTGGAATATCCGAAAATTTGTACCGTCCGAGACTGTCTGTTCTTGTGTTGAACTTTTTGGTCGAAGCATGAACCCGTAAGTTTTTAAGAGGTTTGTCACCGTCTTTCACTGTGCCTGTAATGGTCTGCGCCGCGGCACTCGACGCCATCGTCAGTGCAATGAACAACGCGGCGAGATGAAAGTGAAATCGGTTCATAAATCAGGCGACAAAACTTTCAATCGTTTCAATCAACTGCCGCGGGTCAAAGGGTTTGTTGAGAAACGCGCTCGCGCCCAGTTCCAAACCGGTTCGGCGATGCTTCTCGCCCGCGCGGGCGGTAACGATGACAATTGGCAGATCGTCGTACTGCGGCAACTTGCGGATTTCAGAAACGAGTTCGAAGCCGTTCATGCGTGGCATTTCCAAATCCGTTACCACGATGTCGGCATTCGCCGCCGCAAGTTTGTTGAGCGCGTTCAGGCCGTCGTCCGCCGAAACGACGTTAATGTCGGCCTGTTGCAACACCGATTGAATGTACTTGCGCACCGACGGTGAATCGTCCGCCGCGAGCACGGTAATCTTCTGGCCTTTGCGTTTGCGCTTCGTCGCTTCCGGCATCACGACGACTTCTTCCGCCACCACATCGGCTTCAACCGCTTCGATCTTGACGTAAATATCTTTGTCCTTCTGCGCCGCCGACTTCAACAGATAGTTGAAATCCAAAATGATGACGACTTGCCCGTCGCCCAAAATGGTTGATCCGGTGATGCCGCGCACGTTGCGGAGATGTTTGCCCAAAGTCTTCACGACGATTTCTTCCTTGCCGAGCAAGCGTTCGACGCCGACGGCGATTTTTTGATCGTCCATTTCAATGACGACGACCGGCAACTTCGCGCGGAACAGCAGCGCGTCCGATTCATAGCCGAGAATATCGTTGAGGTATCGCAGCTCGATTTTCTCGCCGCGAATCGTGATGTAACGTTTATCCTCGATTTGCTCGATGGTGTCGGTTGAGATATTGGCGGTCTCGAGCACGATGTCGAGCGGCATCGCATATGTAAACGCCATCACTTCAACGAGCAGCGCGTTGCCGATGGCAAGCGTGAGCGGCAACGAGATGATGAACTTCGTGCCTTTGCCCTTCGCACTTTCGACATTCACCGAACCTTTCAACCGGCGAATCGTGCTGCGAACGACGTCCATCCCGACGCCCCGGCCTTGTAACTCCGTAACCTGATCGGCGGTCGAAAAGCCCGCGCGGAAAATCAGTTCGGTCGCTTCCGCCGCAGGCATCACGAGCGATTCGGCTTCGGTGATGAGGCCTTTTTGAACGGCCTTTTGTTTGATGCGGTCGATGTTAAGTCCCGCGCCGTCGTCCTGTACTTCGAGAATAATCTGATTGCCCTTCTGGTACGCCCGCATCGTCAGTGTGCCGGCGGGCGGCTTGCCTTGCGCCACGCGGATATCGGGCGTCTCGATGCCATGGCCGATGGAATTACGCACCAAGTGCATCACCGGCTCGATGACTTCTTCCATCACCGTTTTATCCAGCTTCGTGTCTTCGCCTTCGGTGATGAGGTTCAACTCCTTCGATTCCTGTTTGGCGATGTCGCGGAGCGAGCGGTTGAACCGCGTGAACATTTGCTTGACGGGCACCATCCGCATACTGACGATTTCGCGGTTGAGATCGTTGGCGATACCGGAAACGCGAACGATGTTCTGGTTGAGCGTCGAGGTATTCGTGCGCATATCTTTGATGGCTTCGTCAAAGTTGAGCATCGCCGATTTGATGTCGCGCGAGAGAATATCAAACTCGCTGAAGCGGTCGAACTCCGTATCGGAAAATTCCGAGAGCACGTCGCCGAGCCGCGTGCCGCCTTCGCCCGCACCCAGTTTACCGCCGGTTTGTTTCTGGATCGTCGTGCCGAGTTTTTTGCTGAACTGCGTGAGCATCGCGCGCTCTTTGATAAACTTGTTGATCGTTTTATAGACGACGGAAAGTTCGGTCGAGAGCCGGTTGCGCGCGATGACGAGTTCGGCGGAAAGATTGACGAGGTTGTTGAGAGTCGTGATGTCGATGCGAACGGTTTGCTCGGCGACGGTGCTGACGAACTTTTCGCGGAACTGCCGGATGGATTCGGCGCCTTCCGCAATCGCTTCCTGCTCGCTGGGCATCACGCTTTCACCCGCAGCGGCGATTTGCCCGTTCTTCTTTAATTGATCGGCGTAGTTAAGCAGCGTCTTGGAAAGATTTTCCTGACCGTCGATGCCGTCGTCGCCCGTTTGCTGAAACTTGCCGAGCATGGCCGAGATCGTGTCCGTCGCTTGTACCAGCACATCGATCAAGACGCGCTGCACTTTCAATTTGTTGTCGCGCACGAGCTGGAGCGTGTCTTCCATTTTGTGCGCCAGTTCCGAGATATGCCGCAACTGCACCATCGCCGCCGAGCCTTTGATGGTATGCGAACTGCGCAGCACGCTGCCGATGCGTTCGGCGTCATGCGTCCCGACGTTTTTATCGAGGGCGAACAAATCTTGATTGAGTTTCTCCAAGTATTCCGAAGCTTCTTCCAAAAAGATTTTTTGAATCTCATTGGGTTCAAACTTACGCTGCGGTTTGACGGCGGGTTTATCTTTGGCTGCCGGTCGCGTCTCTTGCGGTTTTACATCGGATGTCGCCGCCTCATCAGGTATGGAATCGTCGAGAGTGAAATCACCGGAAGCCGAATCATCCAGCGTGGTAGGTTCCGAGAAAGCATCGTCGAGCGCGGTGGTAAATGGATCGTCAAGCGATTCATTTTCAGAAAGCAGCGGAACGGATGAGCCGTCGTCAAGTCCCGTTGCATCCTCCGAATGAAGTTCGGCGGA